>NZ_JBSHBJ010000002.1:415731-448246 GCF_053611945.1 Kribbella sp. NPDC054772
CGCCGCCTGACCTCCCCCCCCCGCCCACCGGGCCGGCCGCTCCCCCGCGGCCGGCCGGTGGCCGCGGCCGACTCGCCCGGCTCGGGCGGTCGCTGCGCCGCGACAAGTTGCTGTACCTGATCCTCGTCCCGGGCCTGATCCACCTGGTGGTGTTCAAGTTCGCGCCGGTCGGCGCACTGGTGATCGCGTTCCAGCAGTACAGCCCGTTCCAGGGCATCAGCGGGAGCCACTGGGTCGGGTTCGACCAGTTCCAGCGGTTCCTCAGCGACCCCGGGGTCCTCAAGCTGGTGAAGAACACGGTGCTGCTGGCGTTCGGGACGCTGTTGTTCTCGTTCCCGATCCCGATCATCTTCGCGCTGTTCCTGAACGAAGTACGCACCAAGTGGCTGAAGAAGTCGGTGCAGACGCTCAGCTTCGTGCCGTACTTCATCTCGTCGGCGGTGCTGGTCAGCATCCTCTACACCTTGCTGTCGCCGCAGGGCGGTCTGGTGAACAAGGTGATCGAGGCGTTCGGCGGGCACTCGGTGTTCTTCTTCGCCGAGCCGAACTGGTTCCGCCCGCTCTACATCGGGATGAACGTGTGGCAGACGTTCGGCTACGGCACGATCATCTACATCGCGGCGATGGCCTCGATCTCGCCGGCGCTGTACGAGGCGGCGCAGATCGACGGCGCCGGGCGCTGGAAGCAGATGTGGCACGTCACGCTGCCGTCGATCCGGCCGATGATGATCGTGATGCTGATCCTGGCGATCGGGCAGGTGCTGACGGTCGACCTGGACAAGATCCTGCTGATGTACAACCCGAGCGTGTACGAGACGGCGGACGTGATCCAGACCTACGTCTACCGGCAGGCGTTCGCGTCCCGCGGGTTCCCCAACTACAGCTACGGCGCGGCGGTCGGTCTGATCCAGGGCGTGATCGCGCTGGTGATGGTCGTTGCGGCCAACCGGGCCGCCAAGAAGGTCAACGATTCGGGGTTGTTCTGATGGCTGTCACGTCCCAGCGATCCCGGATCAGCGCGTTCGGCGTGGTCAACACGACGATCCTGGTGATCATCGCGCTGCTGTGCATCTACCCGTTCCTGTACATCATCTCGGTGTCGCTGTCCGACGGCCGGTTCGTCGCCGCCGGGCACGTGTTCGGCTGGCCGCGCGGCCTGAACATCGAGACCTACCGCTACGTCCTCGGGACGCCGCGGCTCGGCATCCTGCGCGGCGTGCTCAACTCCGCGTGGTACACCGCCGCCGGTACGGCGTTCTCGGTCGTGATCACGTTCCTCACCGGGTACGCGCTGTCGAAGAAGCGGCTGGTCGGCGCCGGCGTGATCCTGATGGGGTTCATCGTCACCTGGATCTTCGACGCGGGCATCGTGCCGGCGTACATCGTCAACCAGAAGCTCGGCTTCGTCGACAACTGGCTGGTGATGGTGATCCCGTGGGGGTTCAGCACGTTCCTGCTGATCGTCACGATCTCGTTCCTGCGCACGATCCCGGACGAGCTGGAGGAGTCGGCGTTCGTTGACGGCGCCAACGACCTGCAGGTGATGTGGCGGATCTACCTGCCGCTGTCCCGTCCGGTGATCGCGACCATCGCGATCTTCTACGCGGTGCAGATCTGGAACTCGTTCCTGATCCCGCTGATTTACTTCCGGGACCGCTCGCTCGCCCCGATCCAGCTGGTGCTGTACAACCTGCTGATCGCCGGCGACGCGGACTCGGCGTCGTTCCAGCAGATCCAGTCGCACGGGCACCAGATCTACCCGGTGAACATCCAGGCGGCGACGATGGTGTTCGCGATCGTGCCGATCCTGTGCTTCTACCCTTGGGCCCAGCGCTACTTCAGCAAGGGCATCCTGACCGGCGCGGTCAAGGGGTGATCCGATGATCCGGGTGAACTCGAGTGTCGCGGTGGCCTGTGACTGGATCGCGCGGCTGGCCTGGCTGAACCTGCTCTGGCTCGCCACCACGCTGGCCGGCGGTATCGTCCTCGGCGCGTTCCCGGCCACGGCCGCGATGTACGCCGTACTGCGTCGCTGGCTGACCGATCCGGAGAGCCGGGAGCAGCGGACCGCCCGCCTGTTCTGGACCGAGGTTCGCGCCGACCTGCTGCGCGCGAACCTCCTCGGGTACGCCGTTGTGCTGGTCGGGACGCTCCTGGTCGCGGACGCGATGATCGCCCGCGGTCAGGGCGGCCCGCTCGGCCAGGTGATGTTCGCGCTCGCCGTGGCAGTCGGGGCGATGGTGATCGTCACCGTCGTGCACCTCCCCTACTTCTACGTGCGCGACCGCGGACCGGCCCGGGACACGATCCGGACGGCGTGGTGGTACGCGCTGTCGCACCCGGCCGCGACGTTCCTGATCGTCGCGGTCGCGGTGGTGCTGTCGTTCGTGATGGGCCGATACCCCGCACTGGCCGTATTCTTCGGTGTCAGCGTGGTGGGTGGATTGACGGTGTTCCTCGACGAACGGGGGTTCAGGTCCGCGTGAGGAGACTGCCGGGAGACGAACGCCGGGCGGATATCGTCCGGCGGGCGAAGAGTGTCGGCATCGGAACCGTTGCCGAGTTGGCCGCCGCCTATCAGGTGGCGGCCTCGACGATTCGCCGGGACCTGGCCGAGCTGACCCGCGTGGGTGAGCTGGCCCGCACGTACGGCGGCGCGATCCCCGTGCTCACGTCGCACGAGGCCTCGATGAAACAGCGGCTCGGCGAGGCCTTCGAGGCCAAGCGCGCGATCGCGCACCGGGCCGCGGCCGACATCCAGCCGGGTGAGACCGTGCTCCTCGACGCCGGCTCGACGGTCAGCGCGCTGGCGCACGAACTGCGCGCGAGCGAGGGCGTCACGGTAGTGACCGCCAGTCTTGACGCGATGATGATCCTCGCCGACTCCCCGCAGGTGCACGTGGAGTGCCTGGGCGGGACGCTGCGGCATCTCAGCCACGGACTGGTCGGTCCGTTGACGGAGATCGCGCTCGAGCGGATGACGTTCGACCGGGTGTTCCTCGGCGGTGACGGGATCTCGGCCGTCGACGGGATCAACGAGGCCGATCTGCGGCAGACCCGGGTCAAGGAAGTGATGGCCGCGCAGTCGGCGAAGACCTATGTTCTGGCGCATGCCGCGAAGCTCGGGCATCGCCCGTTCCACGCCTGGGCGCCGCTTCCGAACGGCTGGACCTTGATCACGGACGAGGCCGCCGACCCCGTGGCCGTTGCGGAGTTCCGCAGGCACGGGGTCGACGTACAGATCGCCTCTGTGTCACGCGACTGAGCCGCTGACCACCGCTCGCGACATCTCGGCCGCCTGGCGGAGCGCCTCGATCATGCTGTCCACCGTGACCGTTCCGGTGCCGGCGATGTCGAAGGCCGTCCCGTGGTCGACCGACGTCCGGATCACCGGCAGGCCGACGGTGATGTTCACGCCGGTCTCGATGCCGAGCACCTTCACCGGGCCGTGGCCCTGGTCGTGGTACATCGCGACGATGAGGTCGTAGTCACCCCGACCGGCCAGGAAGAACGCGGTGTCGGCGGGCAGCGGTCCGCGGGCGTCGATCCCGTCGGCGCGGACCACGGTGATGGCGGGCTCGATCTTCTCCGCCTCCTCGCCGTACCCGAACAGGCCGTTCTCGCCGGCGTGCGGGTTGATCGCGCAGACGCCGATCTTCGGTTCGGCGATTCCGGCGCTCTGCATCGCGGCGTACCCACGGCGGATCGTCCGCTCGACCAGGCCCGGCTCGATCCGCGCGACGGCGTCGATCAGGCCGATGTGCGTGGTCACGTGGATCACCTTCACCTTCGGCGTCGACAGCATCATCGACACCTCCTCGGTACCGGTGAGGTCGGCGAGCATCTCGGTGTGGCCCGGATACAGGTGGCCGCCGGCGTGCAGGGCTTCCTTGTTCAACGGCGCCGTACAGATCGCCGAGACCTGGTGAGCCTGGGCGAGCTCGGCCGCGACCCGGACATAGTGGTACGCCGCGTCGCCGGCGACCGCGCTGACGGCACCCCACGGGAGGTCGGCGGGCAGCAGCGCAAGGTCGACGACGTTGATCCGACCGGGGGCGAACTGCGCGTCCTCGACCTTCTCGACGGCGACGATCTCGGCGCTGACACCGAGGATGGTGGCGGCCTGACGGAGCCGTTCCGCGTCACCGATGACGATCGGGCGGCAGAGCTCGGCGACCTCGGGCGCGATCAGCGCGCCGACACAGACTTCCGGACCGACACCGGCGCCGTCGCCCATGGTGACGGCGATCCGGGGCAGTTCCTGAGGGGCTGGGGTTGTCACGATGTGGTGGCCTTCCGGACGGAGTACGGGCGGAGTACGGCGTGGATGGCGGCGAACGAATCGCGTTCGCCGAAGCTCCCGGGACGGGTGACCACTGGCCGACCGTCGCGGGTGTGGGACAGGACCGCGCCGTGATGGATCTCGTCGACGACCGTGAGGTGATCGATGCCGAGACTGTCCAGCACGGTGCGGGCGGTGTGACCACCGGTCAGCACGAGGGCCGGCTGACCGTTGCTCTGGGCAAGAAGCTCGTAGGTGGCGGCGGCGAGCGTGTTGGCGACGACAGCGGCGTCGGACGGCGTGACCGGGGCCTTCAGGATCACGCCGGCGCCGGAGTCCAGCGCTGCGGCCAGCCGGTCCATCGGGAGCAGTTCGTCGAGAGTGACGGTCGCGCACTCGATGTCGGTGCACTCGCGCAGCGCCTGGATCTGCTCGTTGACGACGGGTTCGGCGGTGCCGACGACGTACAGGACGCCGGTCGCAGCGCTGAGCGACGGCGTCGGTGGGGCGCCGGTCGCCAACCGGCGGGCGATCGCGGCGGCCAGCCCGCCGGCGCCGACGTACCGGATGCCGGGGACGTCCCAGGTGGCGTCGACCAGACGGTCGAGGTCCTCGTCCGTGGCCGCGTCGGCGACCGCGATCCCGCTGGGCGCCACCTCGAACGACGGGCCGATCACGGAGGTCGGGAGGTCTGCGAGTACGTCGGACACGTCGATCGAAGCGCGGTCGGGAAGGAGGAGCCGGCCGTTCACGACGCTGCGCCCGGCGGCCGGGAGTGCGGGTGTGAGGACGACCGGGTGCTCGGTCGGGTCGAGCGCGCGCAGGTGGGCGGCGTAGTTACCGCGGAGCATTGAGTCGAGCTTGGTGAAGATCGGGGTGCCGGCGGCGAGCGCCGTACGGGCCGAGCGCTCGGCCTGGTCGGCGGGCAGGTGCCTGGTGTCCAGGTCGATCACGGTCAGGCCGTCGCCGGGTGTCGTGGAATGCAGGTGCAGGGACGTGCCGTGCAGGCTGACGTGGCGGAACAGGGCAGCGGTTTCGGCGGCCCCGGTCAGGTCGTCGGCATGGATGACCAGGGCTGTCATCGGGAGGACTCGCGAGGCACGACCACCAGATCCCGGCCGGCGCGGCGGAACTCCTCGACCACGTCGGCGGGCGCCTCGTCGTCGGTGACGATGGTGAACGGACCGTCCAGCCGCGCCCAGGAGCGGAACGGGCGGTGGTTGAGCTTGGCCGCGTGGACCAGCACATACACCGTGTTCGCCCGGCGGGCCATCAGTTCCTTCAACCGGGTCTGCTCGAGCTCGGCCTCGCAGATCCCGCCGTCACTGGTCACGCCGTCGGCCCCGAGGAACGCGGCATCGAAGCTCATCCGGTCCAGCGCGGCCTCCGTCAGCGGACCGACGAACGCGTCGCTCATCGCGCGCAACCGGCCACCGAGACAGTGCGTGGTGATGTCGTCGCGGCCCTGCACGTGACCGAGCACCGGGATGCTCGCGGTGGTGACCGTCAGGTTCGCGTCGGTCTGGAGCTCGCGCGCGACGAGGGCGACGGTCGTGCCCGCATCGAGCAGGACGGAACTCCCGGGCTCGATCTGCGCCGCGGCCCAGCGGGCGATCGCGCGCTTCGCGGAGTGCGCCTCGGTGTCCCGCTGCGACAGCGACAACTCGGTCCAGCTCGGCACGGCGATGGCGCCGCCGTACGTCCGCGCTAGTCGGCCGCTCTCGCTGAGCCGCGCGAGGTCGCGCCGGATCGTCGACGCGGTCACCCCGAACCACTCGGCCAACTGCTCGACACTGGCCAGCCCGCTCTCGGTCGCCAGCCGGAGGATCTCCTCCCGCCGGTCTCGCGAACGCAGCGGCTTGACGACTTCTGCTGCGGTGTGGCCTGTCCTGGCGTCGACCATGGGTGGCTCCTTTCCTCCGGTAGCACCCACCTTAGCAAAGACTTGCGCGAAAGACGCTGCTAGAGTTGCGCGAAGAGCGCGACTTTTCCGCCGATTCGAGGAGCAGACGTGAGCACTCCGAGTGTCCGGGCCGACGGTGCCGTCCGGCCGAACGCCGCCGATCCCGACCTGTCCGAAGCCCTGATTCCGACGCCCTGCGCCGAGAATCACGCCTCGTTCCTGGCCTGGCTGCCCGATGGATCGCTGGGCTGTGCCTGGTTCGGCGGCTCCACCGAGGGCCGGCCGGACATCTACATCTACTTCTCCCGGCTGCCGGCCGGTGCGGACACCTGGACGCCGCCGGTGCGCGTTTCGCGCGACGATGCGCGTTCCGAGCAGAATCCGGTGCTCGCCACCCTGCCGAACGGCGACCTCTGGGCGCTCTACACCGCGCAGGAGTACGGCGCGCAGGACACCGCGGTCGTCCTGCAGCAGCGGTCCACCGATCTCGGCGCCACCTGGAGCGAGCCGGAGACCCTGTTCGGGACCGTGGGGACGTTCATCCGGCAGGGCGTCGTGCAGCTCGGTGACAAGCACTGGCTGCTGCCGATCTTCCACTGCCACCAACTGCCCGGGCGGCAGTGGCGGGGTGACGCGGACACGAGCGCGGTGGCGATCACCGAGAACGGTGGCGCGTCCTGGTCCGAGGTCGAGGTGCCGGACAGCACCGGCGCCGTCCACATGTGCATCGTTGCTCTGGACAACGGTGAGCTGGCCGGGTTCTTCCGGAGCCGGTGGGCCGACGCGGTGTATCGGTCGACGTCCACGGACGAGGGCAAGACCTGGACAGTGCCTGCGGCGCTCGACGTACCGAACAACAACTCGTCGATCCAGGTCACGAACGCGGGCGGCGGCGTGCTGCTGATGGTCGCGAACCCGATCTCCGCGCCGGCCGAAGCGCCGCTCGGCGACGGTCCGGTGGTCGGCGACAAGCACAAGGTCACCGCGCCGGGCGAGGCAGTGCCGCTGGAGAAGCACGCGGTCTGGGGACAGCCGCGACTTCCGCTGAGCCTGTTCAGCTCGCGCGACGACGGCCTGACCTGGACGAAGGTGCTGGACCTCGAGAACGAAGACACCATCGGCCCGGAGAAGGACCTGCCGCGCAAGCGCCCCGGCGCCGAGATGTCGTACCCGACGGTCGTGGTCGACACCGCCGGTGACGCGCACATCTCGTACTCCTACTACCGGGACGCGATCAAGTACGTCCGCGTGCCGCGCGGGAAGTTCGCATGACGCTGCCGCCGATCGTGCTGGGCACGATGACGTTCGGCGACACCGTGGACGAGCGGGTCGCGGCCGAGATGCTCGACATCGCGCTCGAGCTCGGCGTCACCGCGATCGACACCGCCAACGGGTACGCCGGTGGCGCCAGCGAGTCGATGCTCGGTGAGCTGCTGCGGACGCGGCGCGACCAGGTCGTGCTCGCGACCAAGGCCGGCATCCCGCATCCCGACGCCGGCGATGCGGCACCGCTGTCGAAGGACGGCGTACGGCGGTGTGTCGAGGCGAGCCTGCGACGGTTGCAGACGTCCTCCGTCGATCTGTTCTACCTGCACCAGCCGGACCGGTCGACGCCGTTGGCGGAGACCGTCGGCGTGATCGGCGAACTGCTTGCCGAGGGCAAGATCGCGGCCTGGGGCGTGTCGAACTTCGCCGCCTGGCAGATCGTCGAACTGCGCCGGCTCGCCGCCGCGGCCGGCGTCCCCGACCCGGTCGTCGCGCAGCAGCTGTACAACCTGCTGGCCCGGCGGATCGAGGAGGAGTACGTCGAGTCCGCGCTCGTCGGCGGTCTGCAGACAGTTGTCTACAACCCGCTGGGCGGTGGACTGCTGACCGGTCGGCACCGGTTCGAGCAGCGGCCCGAGCACGGCCGCTTCGGCGACTCCCGGCTCGCCTCGATGTACGCCGACCGGTACTGGAACGCGGACCTCTTCGAAGCCGTCGACGAACTCGGCAAGCTCGCCGAAGCCGAAGGAATCACGCTCGCCGAGCTGTCGATGCGTTGGGTCGCCCATCGACCGGGAGTCAACTCGGTGCTGATCGGCGGCTCGCGGACCGAACACCTCCGCAGCAACATCGCCGCCCTGCGCGCCGGTCCCCTGTCCCCCGCCACGCTCGAGGTCTGCGACGCCGTCGGACTCCGGCTGCGCGGCCCGATGCCGTCGTACAACCGATGAAGGAGAAGCTATGACCGCCAACAACTTCGCCGAACGGCTGCGGGCCCGCGAGCAGCTGATCGGGTACTGGGTCGTGCTGGACGCGCCGGTCGCGACCGAACGGATCGCACGGATCGGGTACGACTACGTGGCGCTCGACGGTCAGCACGGCCTGCTCGGGTACCAGGGCCTGCTCTCCGGCCTGATGGCAGTCGACGCGGGCGCCACGCTGAGCACCGGAGCGGCCGGCGCGGGCGCAGTCGGCCTGGTCCGAGTGGAAGCCAACGACGCGACCCCGATCGGCCGGGCGCTGGATGCCGGCGCGGCCGGTGTCATCGTTCCGTTGGTCGACACTGCCGAGGACGCGGCCCGCGCCGTCGCTGCCGCCAGGTATCCGGGCGCCGGCATCCGGTCCTACGGTCCGATGCGGTCCGGCCTGCGCTTCGGTCCGGTTCCGGCGGAGGCCGACGCGGCAACCGTCGTCCTCGCGATGATCGAGACACCGCAGGGCCTGGCCAACGTCGCCGAGATCTGCGCGACCCCCGGCGTCGACGGGATTTACGTCGGCCCGTCCGACCTGTGCCTCGCCGTGGGCGGACGCTACCCCAACGACCCCGAGGTCGCGGACGACTTCGACAACGCCCTGGAAGTCATCGCCAAGGCCGCCGCCGAGGCAGGGGTCGCCGCCGGCATCCACACCCCGGACGGCAAAACCGCCAACCTCCGTCTCACCCAGGGCTACACCTTCGCCACCGTGGCCTCCGACCTCACCCACCTCGAAGCCATCGCCACCGACCACCTGAAGGCCGCGCGGCAATGAGCTAGCCGATCGAGCGGTTCGACAGTTCGGCCAGCTCGGCGAAGAACGCGCGGAACAGCGGCTCGTCGGTCACCGGGATCTCGACGGTGGCCAACGAGCTCACGCTGCTCATCAGGTGCGCGTAGATCGGCTCGTCGAGGTCCACGACGTACGAGAAGTGCAGCATGATGACGCCGCGTTTGCGTAGCTGAGCCCGGACACGCACCCAGCTCAGCGGCGTCCGGTAGGACCTGATCACGTTGGAACGCTCGAACAGCTCGAAGATCCCGTGATCGACGCGCATGTGCACGCGATCGTGCTCGAAGACCAGCGTCCCGGTCATTTGAGCCCCGAGTGCGCCAGGCCTTCGACGAAGTGCCGTTGAGCGACGACGAACACGATCAGGACCGGGAGCACGGTCATCGTGGCGGCGGCGAGTTGAGTGTTCCACATCTCGCCGCCGTACGCGTCGGTGAAGCGGGTCAAGGCTTGCGGCAGGGTGAAGAGCTCCGGTGAGGTCAGGTACACGGTGGGCTCCAGGTAGAGGTTCCACGAGGCGAGGAAGGTCAGGATCGCGACCGCGGACAGCGCCGGCCGGGCCAGCGGCAGGCAGATCCGCCACCACAGTCCCGGTCGGCCGAGTCCGTCCAGGCGCCCGGCTTCTTCCAGCTCCGCAGGCAGCGCGATGAAGAACTGCCGCATGATGAACGTCGCGAGCACGCACGGCGCGGCCAATGCGGTGACCAGGATCAGCGGCCAGTGCGTGTTGATCATCCCGGCCTGCTTGAAGAGCTGGAACAGCGGCACGATCGTCACCTCGCTCGGCACCAGTAGGCCGGTGAGCACCACGAGGAACAGCGCGTTCGCACCCGGGAACTTGATCCGCGCGAAGGCGTAGCCGGCGAGGCTCGAAACCAGCAACGTGATCAGCGTGACCAGTACGGCGATGTACAGGCTGTTCACGTACTGCCGCGCGAACGGCTGGAAGCTGAACGCCTCGCCGTACGCCGCCAGCGTCGGGTGATCGGTCCACAACGACGGTGGCGACTTGAAGATCTCCGGCAACGGCTTCACCGACGCGGCCACCATCCAGACGGTGGGCACCACGAACGGAACCGCGAGCACGGCGAGTGCTGTCACCAGGAGCGCCCGCCGGAGCACCGATGGTCTACTGCTCATGGAACACCCATCTCTTGCGCAGCTGCCATTGCAGCAGGGTCAGCACCATCACGAAGCTCAGCAGCATCAGCGCGAGCGTCGACCCGTACCCGATGTTGTTGAACTCGAAGGCTTGCTGGAAGACGTAGTACACGAGCACTGTGGTGCTCAGCTCCGGCCCACCACCGGTCAGTACGGCGATCTGCGCGAACGACTGCAGCGCCCCGACCACCGTGATGATCGCGGTCAGCAGCAGCGTCGGCGAGATCATCGGCAGCGTGATCCGGGCGAAGATCGCCCGGCCGCGCGCACCATCGATGCGCGCGGCCTCGTACAGCTCGGACGGCACGCCTTGGAGGGCCGCCAGGAACAGCACCATGTTCACTCCGACGCTGCGGACCACCTGGCTGACGATCACCGACACCATCGCGGTGTCACCGTGCTGCAGCCAGTTCGGCCCGTCGAGCCCGATCGCGCCGAGCAGTCCGTTGATCCCGCCGTTGTCCTGGAGCAGGAATCCCCAGACCAGCGTCCAGGCCACCACCGAGACCACGACCGGCGAGAAGAACAAGGTGCGGAAGAAGGTCGCACCGCGGAACCTCCGGTTCAGCAGGACCGCGATCAGCAGCCCGAGACCGATGTTCAGGACGACGACACCGCCGGAGAACAGAACCGTTGCCAGCAGCACCGAAGGCAGCTGCGGGTCCGACGCCAGCGCGGCCCAGTTGTCGCCGCCGGCGAACGTCTGCCGACCGGTGAAGACGTTCCACTTGTTCAGGCTGTACCAGATCGCCATCGCGACCGGCACCAGCACGAACACCGCCACACCGAGCAGCTGCGGCGCGATGAAGACGTACCCGGTCAGGACGTCCCGACGGCGCGTCGTCCAGTACGCCATCACTTCCCCAGGATCGGTTGGATCGCGGCGCAGACCGAGTTCAGCACGGCAGGAATATCAGCGTCCGGCTTCCACAGGGCGTCCAGCGCCGTCTTGCCCTTCTGGGCGATCTCGGCCGGCTTGGTGTGGTTGGGGAGCGTGACCGCGTTCGGCAGCTGGTCGACCACGACTGCCTGCAGTTGCGCCGCGGACAGCACCTTGTTGTTCGCCGCCAGCTTGGTGCCTGTCAGCAGCGACTTGCGGGGCGGCGGGAAGAACTGGGCCAGCTTCTCCGCGTTCGCCGGATTCGTGAGGTAGGCGAGGAAGTCCGTGGCCTGCTCAGGATGCTTGCTCGCGGCAAGCACGCCGACCCCGGCCTGGCCGAGTACGGCGTACCGGCCGGCCGGCCCGGCGGGCAGTGGATAGAGGCCGAACTTGAACGATCCGGTGAGCAGCGACGCCCGCGAGACCTGGGCGACGGTGAAGGCCGCGTCGCCGGCGAAGAAGTCCGCCTTCGTGCCGGGACCAGGCATCGCCTTGGATTTGAACGCGGCGTCGTGCAGGAACGTGAAGGCCTGCTGCATCTGTGGGCTGCCGAACGTGCAGGTCTTGCCGTCGGGGCTCCAGGCCGCCGCGCCGAAGCCGGTCCAGACCGTGGCCAGCATGTTCCAGGCGTTGTAGTCGAAGTCGCGGATCACGAGGCCGGCCTTACCGGTCTTGGCGTGTACGGCGGCGCCCGCAGCGGCGACCTGGTCCCAGGTCAGCATCTTCGGGTCGATCTTCTGGCCGGCTTTGGCGAGCAGGTCGGTGTTCACGTAGAGGGCGAACGGCGAGTTCGAGAACGGGTACGCGTACAGCGTGCCGTCGCGGCTGAACTCCTTGGTCGCGCTGTCTTCCAGGTCGTCGTACTTCCAGCCGTCGGTCGCCTTCAGTTTGTCGGTCAGACCGACCAGAGCGTCGGCAGCGATCAGGTCCTTGGACAGGTCACCCATCCAGGCCAGGTCGGGCGCGTTGCCGCCGGCGATCTGTGTGGTGAGCGTGGTGTTGTAGTCCGCGAACGGGAGACTCTCGAACGTGATCGAGGAGACCTCCGGGTGCTCCGCACGGTACGCGGCACCGATGGCGTCGAAGAGTTTGAGTTGATCCTCGTTCGAGGTCCAGACCGTCATTCGCAGCTTCACGTCCGTGCTACCCGCCGACGAACCGGCGTCGGACGCACCGCAAGCGGCCGTGACAGCCAGCGCAGTCATCAGCGCCAGGGCGCCGAGCGCCTTCCTTGCTGTGATCATCAGATGGTCCTTCGTACTCGCGGCGCGACAGCGCCTCGGGGCTAGTAGCCGGCGATCTCGGGCCAGTGGAGCTCGACCCCGGCCTCGGTCAGCCGGCTCTGGAATCGCTCGACCAGGGCGTCGTCGGTCGCGATCTGCTGCGGGCTCAGGCCACGCTCGAGGCAGAACGCCACGAGTTCTCCGGCCGATTCGCCGATGTTCCACTCGACCGGATGCAGCCGGTAGGCGCCGTTGGTGATGTGGGTGGTACCAATGTTCTTGGCGGCCGGCACCAGGTTCTGGGTGGCCACCGGGACGAGCGCGCCGAGCGGGATCTCGAACGGCGCGCACTCGACGTCGATGTAGTTGTCGCCGCCGGTCGACGGATGCAGGTCGATCCGGTACATCCCGACTCCGACCGATCCGTCGAACCGGGCCGGACCGTCGTACCCCCGGGCCTTGATCGACACGTCCTGCTCGCGCACCGTCGTGAGGGCCTTGATCCGGCGCGACTCCCGGATGTACGGCGCTTGCGCGAACCCGTCGGCCGTACCGACCAGGTCGCCTCGCAGCCGCAGCCCGGGCCAGCCGCGACCGCCGTCCGGACGTGGCGCCTCGGTCTGCAGCCAGTGCACGTATGCACGGGACTGCGCCTTCGCGGCCCGCAGGTGCAGCTCGCGGTCGTCGGTGTCGATGATCGAGCCGCTGACGTAGTCGAGCTGCGGCCAGTTCGCCAGCACGATGTCGCTGTCGTAGAAGCCGTCGGCGAAGTTCTGCCGGGCAGCGATCCGCCGGAACTGCCACAAGTCGCGATCCCCCGCGTCGAAGCGCGGATCCCCCGTGACATCGCCGACCGGGTTGACGTTCATGGTCCGCTCTTCGGGCACGAGCGTCCGCGGGTTCGGAGCGGTGAAGGACAACATGGGCGCACCCCAGAACGGCAGTTCGAACGAGCGCCAGTACTCGTAGTCGTCCGGCCGCGGGATGGTGTGGTCGCCGGCGACGTGGTCGAAGACGAAACACCACGCGATCGACTGCACGTTGCCCGGATCCGCGACCGCGGCCGCGCTCGGCTCGCCGGTGTCGGCGGCCGCCTCCGCTCCGACGACGTACGCCGTCCCCGTGAGCGGAAGCAGGTCGCCGGTTTCGGTCCCGTCCAGGACGAACTCGGCGGCGATCTCGGTCTCCTCGCCGGTCCGCGGATCCGCCACCGTCACGCTGCGCACGACGCCGTCCCGTACGTCGGCCGCGATCGGCACCCGTGGCTGCAGAACGGTCAGCCGCCCGGTCGACCGGTACGGCGCCAGCAGCGCGGTGATGACCGCGTCGGCCACCCGCGGCTCGTGGCACAGCCGGCTGACCCGGCCACGCCCCGGATTGAGCTCGCGGTCGGCGCGAGCCGCGACGGTCAGCGGGTAATGGTCGCGGTAGTAGCCGCGAATCCGGTCCCGCAGCGCGCGGTACCGGGCGGTGACGCCGAACTGCTCGACCCAGATGTGTTCGTCGGGCGGCACTGCCTGCGAGGTCAGCTGCCCACCGAGCCAGGCGTACTCCTCGGTCAGGACCACGCGCCGGCCGCGCTGCAGCAACGCGAGCGCGGCGGCGACAGACCCGAGACCGCCCCCGATGATCGCCACGTCGGTCCTGATCACGGCCCGGCCCGCCATCACGCTTCCTCCGTCCGCGTGACGATCGTGTCGCCCGGCTCGACGTCAGCGACCAGGAACCGCTGCGTTTCCAAACCGGACCACTCCTGTGGATCGGTCGTGATCAGCAACTGCAGGAGGTCGAGGGCCTCCGCCGCCAACTGCTCCCGAGGCACGTGGAAGCCGGCCAGCCGGCGCCCGTCGATGCGATGGCCACGCACCTCGCCGAGCGCGGCCACCGAGATCTCCTCCGGTACGACGACCCCGGCGGCCGTCAGCGCGTGGACGACGTCCTCGGTGAGGAACGCATCCTCCGCGACGATCAGCGTGGCGCCGGTCGCGCGGGCCAGCCGCGGCAGATCGGCAATCCGCTCCTCGCCGACCAAGAGGAAGGCCAAACGCCCGTCGGCAGAGGCGGCCTCGACGGCGCCGCGCCGGTCGCGGGCCGTCGGAGTGTCCCGGCCGCGGTGCACGTAGAGCGCCTGCTGATGTCCCGCGGCGGCGGACTGATCGATGAGGGCGGTGGTCGGAGTGACGTAGTCGATGGCGACATACGGCACCGCGGCGGCCGTCTCGTCACGGCGCCCGATCGCGACGAACGGGAACTGCTCGGCGACCAGACGCTCCAGCTCAGACGCGACCATCTGCTGTCCGAGCAGGACGCAGCCGTCGGTGAGCCGGAGCCGGGTCTTGCGGTGGAACAGGCTCCGAGTGCCGCTCTCCACCGGTGAGGAGGTGAAGAAGAGCAGGTCCCAGCCGATCCGCTCGGCGGCGCGCTCGATCCCGTTCAGCAACGGGCCGTAGAAGTCCATGCTCTCGGGCGACAGCGCTGCCTCGTACGTGAAGACGCCGATGATCTCGTTGTCGAGTCCGGCCAGCCGGCGCGCGGCGGGATCAGCGACGTACGTCAGCTTCTCGATGGCCTGCTTGACCCGCGCCCGGGTCGCGTCGGGGATCCGCACGTTCGTGCCGTCGCGGTCGTTCAGCACCACCGACACGGTGGTTTGGCTGACGCCCGCGAGCTCGGCGATCTCGCGCTGGGTGACCCGGCGAGGTTTCGGTGCCATCGTTCCTCCGTGGTGATAATGCCTATCTTCAGCGATTGCCGGAGACCTTAGTACAGCCGACCCGCCTGTGGCAATGAGCTCTTGACGCAAGGAGATGGTTCTGACAGCGTTCCGCTCACCGAAGTGAAGATAGGCATTATCAACTCGGACGAGGAGCATTGCCGATGACACTCCCCCAGCACGACGGTCCCAGGCTCGGCAGGCGCGGTTTCCTCGGCGCGGCGCTGGCCGCGGGCGTCGTACTCGTCGCCGAGGCGACCCCGACTAGTGCGTTCGCGGCGGCCGGTGACGTGACTCTGACCGCCGGTGGCATCAGCCTGCTGGCCAGCCCCGGTGGCCGGCTCGCGATCCGTGATGCTGGTGGTGTCACGCGATCGGCCGGTTCGAAGTTCCAGGTCAAGGACAGCGTCACCGGGATCCACCTGTCGACCGGCGGTACGCCGGCATTGAGCGTACTCGCGGACGGGACGCCGGCGATCCGGATGGACTACACGTTCGACGCCGCGGCCGGCGCGACGACCGTCACCGGCTGGTTCAGCGTCAGCACCAACCACGCGCGACTGGAGTGGCGGACCAGCGGAGCCGGCACGCTCGTTCCGGACGGGTTCCTGTTCAGCCGCGCGATCCAGGCGCCGACCGCGCCCGACGACTACATCCCGGTCACCGAGTGGGTGCGTGACGCGGGCGGTGGCATTCCGTACGAGGACACCGTCGGCATCGCGCACACCTCCACGTGGGGCGGCCTGCACGGTCTGTTCCTTTTGGAGAGGTCGCGCCAGGCCTGGACGAATGCGACCTGGGTGCACGCGCCCGGCGTACCGGATCCGAGCGGTGGCTGGGTCAGCGAGGCCGACTTCTACTTCTCGGACACCCGTCCGTCGGCCACTGCCACGATCGGCCGGGGGCAGGAGCTCGGCCTCGAACTCACCACGGACCGGGATTTCAATCTGTACGAGTCGGCCGGCGAGACGATGCGGCTGACCGCGCTGGTGGCGAACGGCGGCGCGGCGAAGACGGTCCAGCTCGAGATGGTGACGCGGAGCTTCGACGGCGTACAGCTCGCCGCTTCGACCGTGACCGGCAGTGTCGCGGCGGCCGGCACTTGGCAGTACACCTTCAACCTGACGGCTCCGGCGAGTGGGATCGCGCTGGCCGAGGTGACCGTTCGATCCGGTGCCGACGAGGCTTTCGCGCGCACCAATCTCGCGGTGCTCCCGGCGTACACCTATCAGGCCGGCGCCAACAGCATGTTCGGCATCGCGAACTATCCCTGGCTGCAACGCCCGAGCGCGGGCGCCGTACTGGATCTGTGGGAGCGGGCCGGCATCAACCTGGTCCGGATCGCGTACGACGGTGGTCCAGGGCTACCGCCCGCAGACTTCGACGCCCGCGGGATGCGCCACAACGTCGAACTGCAGCCGTCGCTCGACGCGACTGCAGCGGAGGCGAACGCTTGGGCCGCGGACAAGCTCGCGGTGGCGGCGGCCGCCGGGGCCGGGTACTTCGAGGTGGGCAACGAACTGAACCGGCCGTTCAACACGGGCACCGCCGCGCAGGCCTACCTCGACAAGGCGTTGCGACGGGTGTTCGACCGCCGGGCCGCCACCGGCGACGCCGTCAAACTGATGAACAACGGACTGGCCGGCATGGACAAGCCGTGGGTCGAGAACTTCATCGCGGCCGGCGGCTGGGACCTGATCGACGCCTTCGCCTACCACCCGGGGCGCGGCAACTTCACCCCCGACTACGTGCCGCCGGGCGACGACTGGACCACCGACGGGGACGGCACCTACTGGAACTTCGCCGGTGGCCTGCGGCAGCTCAAGGCACTGATGGCCGTGCACGGCGAGAAGGAGATCTGGCTGACCGAGGCCTACGCGCCGACCAAGCCGAACAGCTGGTGGCACGACACCTATCGGCACGCGGCCGAGAACGTCGTACTCACGCTGGCACTGGCGAAGGCGGAGGGCGTGAAATGTGTTTGCTGGTACCAGTTCCACGACAGCGTGCTCGGGATGCCGCAGGTCGCCGATCCGGACAACGTCGAGTACCACTACGGGCTGATGAACCGGGACCTCAGCCCGAAGCCCTCGCTGCTGGCGTACGCGACGGCCGCGCGGGCGTTCGACCAGGCCACGTTCCGGGGCCGGTTGACGTTCGCCGATCCACTCACCTTCGGTTTGTGGTTCGACACACCGGCCGGACCGAAGGTCGTGCTGTGGAACAGGGCTGACGGGTACCTGCTGAACACCGACGGTCCGCGCACCGACTGGCACTTCCCGGCTCCCGAGGTCTGGGTCGATCCGTGGCCGACGAAGACCGCGATCACGGTCGCGGCCGGCGCCGCCGTACAAGAGCTGGATGCGGTGGGGCAGGTCCGCGAGTTGCCGGTTGCCGACGGCACCGTGACGCTCACGCTGGACGGCGCGCCGCGGATCTACTCCGGTCTGATCCCGCACCCGTCCGGCAAAGGCACCCAGACGCTGGCCGGCAGCCGTCCGGCTCGGCGCCGCGGATGAGCCCGAGACGCGGCGCGTATCCTCGCACGCATGCTGGCTGACGGAGTGCGGACGGTTTCCGTGGGCGGGGTCGATCACTGGGTGCGGGTGGCCGGGGCCGGGAACGGTGGGGTGCCGTTGGTGTTGCTGCACGGCGGGCCTGGCGAGAGCTCGTACTCGGTCGAGCAGTCCGTGGGCGACGCGATGGCGAAGGGCGCGCCGGTGGTGTTCTACGACCAGCGAGGCTGCGGCCGGTCCGCGCGGCCCACGGACTCCGGCACCTACACGATGCCGCAGCTCGTCGCCGATCTCGAGGAGCTGCGTACGGCGCTGGGTCTGGAGCGGATCGTCCCGTGGGGCAGGTCGTTCGGTTGCCTGCTGGCCGCGGAGTATGCCGTTGCTCATCGCAACCATGTTGACCGGCTGATCCTGCACGCCCCGCCGATCGCCGATCCGCTCCACCCCGGCCTGTGGACCATGCGCCCGGGCGCCGTCGACCCGTTCCTGACAACCACTGAACGCGCCGCCCTGCGTGGTCAACTGGAGGCGCTCACGGACCCCATGGAGCGCACGATCGCCGCCATCGGTGCGATCGCGCAGAGCGAGAACCCGGCCCAGTTCTTCTATTACGACCCCGCGAACATCCCGCCGGCCCTCGACGACGCGCCGGAGTCGAACCTCGAGGTGGCGATGGCTTTGGTCGGCAAGGAACGTCCCGATCTCGCCGACGATCTCGCCGCCGTCGACATCCCGACCCTGATCCTCGCCGGCCTCTGGGACCGCCACATCGGCTTCGACATCCCGCGCGACCTGGCCGCCCGCCTCCCCCGCGCCGAACTCGAGATCTTTCCCCGCGCCGCCCACTCCATCGACGAGGAGCAGCCGACGGAGTACGTCGCCGCAATCCACGCTTTCCTGGGCCGGTAGCCGCCGACCGGCGGCACTCACCAACTTAATGTTCAGGTGCGTTGCGCGGCGGGCGCGCGCGAGGCTTGGGGCGGTGAGCTGCGGTTGGTGAGTGTTGTAGGTCCGCCTAGTCGTACATCTTGTCCAGTACGTCGGCGTACTGCGTCTCGACGTACTTGCGTTTGAGTTTGAGGCTCGGGGTCATCTCGCCGGACTCGATCGTGAGGTCGCGGTCGAGGATGGTGAACTTCTTGATCGTCTCCCAGCGGTTCAGGCCGGCGTTGAGTTCGTCGACGTACCCCTGCACCATCGTGTGGGCCGCGTCGGAGGTGACGATCTCGGCGTAGGTCCGGCCGGCCAGATCGTTGGCCGCGGCCCAGCCCTCGATCGCGTCGGGGTCCAGCGTGACGAGGGCGGAGACGAAGTTGCGCAGGTTGCCGTGCACGATGAACTGGCTCGCGTACGGGCAGATCGTCTTGAAGCGGCCCTCGATCACCTGCGGCGCGACGTACTTCCCGCCGGAGGTCTTGAACAGGTCCTTCTTCCGGTCGGTGATGAAGAGGAACTCGTCCTCGAAGTGCCCGATGTCGCCGGTGTGGAACCACCCGTCGGCGTCGAGTACCTCGGCGGTCTGCTCCGGCTGGTTGTGGTACCCGCTCATGACGCCGTCGCCATGGATCAGGATCTCGCCGTCCTCGGCGATCTTGATCTGCGTCCCGGGGAAGGCCGGCCCGACACTGCCGAGTCGGTACCCCGTGGGACGGTTCAATGTCGACCCCGCCGCGGTCTCGGACAGCCCGTACCCCTCGAGGATCAGCAGCCCGGCCGCGTGGAACCACTCCGCGAGCGACTTGTCCAGCGCCGCCGACCCGGACACGAAGAACCGGATCCGTCCGCCGAACCGGGCCCGGATCTTCGACAGCACCAGCCGGTCGGCCGCCGCGTACTGCGCCCCCAGCAACCCACTCGGCTCCCGACCCTGCTGCCGTACCGCGGACACCTTCGCGCCCACGCCGAACGCCCAGTCGAACAGCTTCGCCTTCACGCCGCCTTCGGACTTGATCATGGTCTGGATCCGCGCGTGTGCCTTCTCGAAGATCCGCGGCGCGGCCGCCATGAAGGTCGGCTGGACGACCGCCGCGTTGTCGACGATCTTGTCGATCCGCCCGTCGACCGCGGTCGCGAACCCGATCTGGAACTGGACAGCGAGCAGCACCTGCCCGAACACGTGCGACAACGGCAACCACAGGAACTGCAGGTCATCCGGTGACAGCACCCGCATGCCTTCGACCGCCGCGCCCTCGTACGTCCACACCGAGTGCGGCAGTCGCACGCCCTTCGGGCGACCCGTCGTACCGGAGGTGTAGATCAGCGTGCAGAGATCGTCCGGCTTGATCGCGGCCAACCGCTCGTCGACCGCGGATGCGTGATCGGCCAGCCACTCGTCCCCGAGGATGTCGAGGTCGCCGAGGCCGATCACCCAGTCGCCGTCGCTCTCCTCCGGCACCCCGTCGATCAGGACGACCTTGCGCAGTGACGGCGTCTCGGAGCGGTGCGCGCGGAGCTTGTCCACCTGCGCGGCGTCCTCGGCGAACACGACCTGTACGTCGGCATCCGCGACGATGAACGCCACGTCGGGCGAGATCGACGACGGGTAGATCGTGGTCGTCGCGGCGGCCGCGAGAACGACGGCCAGGTAGCACTCGATCCACTCGATCCGGGTGCCGGCCGCGATCGCGACCCGCTGCTCGGGTTCGACCCCGAGCGCGATCAGTCCCGCGGCGCGCCGCCGGGTCAGTTCCTCGGTCTCCCGCCAGGTCACCGACTTCCACTGCTCCCCGCGCGGGAACCGGAACGCCTCCCGCGCAGGCGTCGCCGCCACCCGGTCCAAAAACATCTGGGCCATGGTGTCCTTGCGGTTGCTGAGGAGCGCGAGCTGGCCGGAATCGGCGACAGACTTCATAACTGGCCTCCAATGGGGGTCAAGTGACTGGAGGGTAATCGCAACGCCCTACTCATGACCATGGCACTCGCTTGCCCACCTGCACCTTCTCCATTACGTTTCCGCAACATGCGCGCACGGCCGGTGGCCCTTGTCTCACTGTCCGTCCAGGGCACGACGGGCCACCTCGGCGTCAGGATGGTCGAGTTCGTCCAGGATCTCGAGCGCCGCGGACCAGCTGCCCCGCGCCGCTTCGGTGTGTCCGGCCCGGTCCTGCATTTCGGCCAGTGACATCAGGCAGTCCGCCGTGTCATTGCGCCGGCCGAGACCGCGCATGATGTCGGCGGCCGCCGCATAGCTGGCGATCGCCTCATCGAGACGCCCCAGTCCGGCGAGCGCATAGCCGACGGTGTCGCTGACGACGCCGCGCCCGAAGTCGGAGTCCTGCTCCGAGTACAACTTCAACGCCTGCTGCGCATAGTCCAGGCCGGCCTGATGCTCGCCGAGCTTCGCGTGGTACCAGCCGAGGTTGTTGAGCGCGTTCGCCCGCGCCGACCCGTGACCGGTGCGCTCGTAGATCCGCAGCGCTCGCGAGGTCTTCTCGATCGCCTGCCGATCATCACCGATCCGGGTCAGTACGCGGGCCAGGCTGAGCGAACCGTGCGCGATCGCCGCCTCGTCGCCGATCTCCTCCGCGATCCCGAGCGCGAGCTCATGCTGCCGGATCGCCTCGTCCCACTCGCGCAACGCCATGTGCCCGCGCGCGAGGTCGCGGCGCGTCTGTGCCTGTTTGGACGGGTCACCGATCCGCACCGCCGCCTCGAGCGCGAGCCGCTGCGACTGCATGTACCCGGACCGCCCCCGGAAGTCGAGATAGTCCGCGATCGTCCACACAGACAGCCACAGCAGTACGTCGGCCCGCCCGGCGGCAGCCCGCAGTACGGCGAGACTGTTCGCCTGCTCCGCGTCGAACCAGGCGAACGCCTCGTCCCGCGTCGTCGGTACGGCGAGCTCGACCCTGTCCGGACGATCCGGCAACTCCACCGGCACCCGCCCGGGCGCGAGCAACAGCGCCGCCGCATGACCGGTGTGCACCAAGTACCCGAGCAAGCGCTCGAATGCCGCTCCTGTCTCCTCGTCCGCACACAACTCCTGCCCGTACGCACGCAGCAGATCGTGCAGTACCCAACGGTCCGGCGCGATCTCGATCAGCTGATGATTCGCCACGAGTACGGCGACCATCCGGCGAGCCTCACGCAGCGGTACGCCGGCCAACGCGGCCGCCGCTCCGAGCGTGATCTCCGCGCCGGGGTGCTGTGTGAGCAGGCGGAACATCCGCGCGAGCTCCGGCCGCAGTTGCCGGTAGGACCAGGAGAAGATCGTCCGCACGTCGACACCGTCGCTGGTGGCGAGCGCGTCGAGCGGACCGTCGCCGAGTGCCGTGACGAAGGACTGCAGCGAACGCCGCGGCCGGAGAGCAATCTGCGCCGCGAGCAGGGACAGCGCCAGCGGCAGTCCGGCGCAGCGTTCGACGAGGGCCTCGACACTCGCCGGGTCCGCGTCGCAGCGTTCCGCGCCAACTCTTGCCACCAGCAACTGTTTCGACTGCGGTGGATCGAGGACGTCGACCCGGACCGGTTCGGCCTGCTCGGTAGCGACCAGGCCGGCGAGCTCGTTGCGACTGGTGACAACCGTGCAGCACCGGGTCCCGGTGGTCGCGAGCGGCCGGACCTGCTCGACCGTGCGGGCGTTGTCGAGGACCACCAGCACGGACCGGTCGGCGAGCAGGCTGCGGTACAACGCGACCTGTTCGTCGACGGTGGACGGCAAGCGTTCGGCCGGGGTGCCGAGTGCGCCGAGGAACCGCGGCAGGACGGCGTGCGGGTCGGCCGACTCGGCCGCGGGCGAGAAGCCGAGCAGGTCGGCGTACAGGATGCCGTCGGGGAAGCGGTCCGCGACGCGTCGGGCCCAGTGGATCGCGAGGGAGGTCTTTCCGACACCGGCTGGGCCGATCACGAGAGCCAGGCTCGCGGTCGGCAGCAGCTCGTCGAGCCGGCGCAGGTGTTCAGTTCGGCCGGTGAAGGCACGGATGGCCGCCGGCAGTTGCCTGGGTACGACGCCTGCCTCGGTGTCGGCCGCGGCGAGGAGTTCGGCGTGCAGGCGCTGGAGCTCAGGACCGGGGTCGGCACCCAGGAGATCGCGCAGCCGGTCGGCGACGACGCCGTACGTCGACAGCGCGAGCGCGGGGCGACCGGAGGCTCGGTGGGCGCGGATGAGCTGCACCCAGAAGCGTTCTCTGATCGGATGGCGTTCGGTGAGCTCGGTGAGTTCCGGGACGAGCTCGCTGGACTCGCCGACGGCCAGGCGCGCGTCGAAGTACAGCTCCTGGGCTTGGAGGTGTTCCTCGTCGAGACGCGGGAGCATCTCGCGAGTGAGGGTGTTGGTGTCGAGGCCCGCGAGCGGTTGGCTGCGCCAGAGGGCCAGCGCTCGGGTCAGCGGTTCGATCCGGGCGGCCGCGTCGTCGAGCTCGGTCGCGCTCCGGACGAGCGACCGGAACACCTCGAGATCGACCTGCGCCGGATCGACGTGCAGCGAATAGCCACCGGAGTCGGTCCGGATCACCGTGCGCTCGCTGTCGCCTAAGGCGGTCCGCAGGCGGGAGACGTAGATCTGCAGCGCCGCCCGCGAGTTGCTCGGCAGATCGTCGGCAGCCCAGATCAGGTCGACCAGTTCGTCGATCCACACGGTCCGCTTGACCCGCAGGACCAGCGCGGCCAGCAGCACGACTGCCCGATGCGACGGCAGCGGTACGACGTCACCGTCGGCGGACCGCACCTCCACAGCGCCCAGCACCCGAAACTCCAGCCCGGCCACCTCCCTCACAGGACACTAGCGGCACGCCGGGCCTGCGGGTCAGCGCTTGGCGAGCAGCTCGGCGATCTGGACCGCGTTCAGGGCCGCGCCCTTGCGGAGGTTGTCGTTCGACACGAACAGCACCAGGCCGCGGTTGCCCGGGACCGACTGGTCCTGGCGGATGCGGCCGACGTACGACGGGTCCTGGCCGGCCGCGAGCAGCGGGGTCGGGAGGTCGGTGACGGCGACACCCGGCGCGGAGCCGAGGATCTCGGTGGCCTGTTCCGGGGTGATCTCGTCGGCGAACTCGGCGTGGATGCTCAGCGAGTGGCCGGTGAAGACCGGGACGCGGACACAGGTGCCGGCCACCGGGAGGTCCGGGAGGTGCAGGATCTTGCGGCTCTCGTTCCGGAGCTTCTGTTCCTCGTCGGTCTCACCGGTGCCGTCGGCAACGATCGAGCCGGCCAGTGCGAGCACGTTGAAGGCGATCGGCCCGGCGTACACCTTGGGCTCGGGGAGCGTGACGCCGTCGGTGCCCCGGGCGAGCTTGCCGCCCACTGCCGCGAGCTCCCGCGCCTGGTCCTCGAGCTCGCTCACGCCGACCCCGCCGGAACCGGACACGGCCTGGTACGTCGAGACCACGAGCCGGGTCAGCGTGGCCGCCCGGTGCAACGGGGCCAGCACCGGCATCGCGGCCATCGTGGTGCAGTTCGGGTTGGCGACGATGCCCTTCGGGAGCGTGTCGAGGTCCTCGGGGTTCACCTCGGAGACGACGAGCGGTACGTCGGGGTCCATCCGCCAGCCGGACGAGTTGTCGACGACGATCGCACCGGCCGCGGCGACCTTCGGGGCGAGCTCCTTGGACGCCGTCTTCCCGTTGGAGAACAGCGCCAGCTCGAGCCCGGCGAAGTCGGCCGTCGCGGAGTCCTCGACGGTGATCTCCCGGTCCCCGAACGGCAGCGTCGTCCCCGCCGAGCGCGCCGAGGCGAAGAACCGCACCTCGTCGACCGGGAAGGAGCGCTCGACGAGCAACTCCCGCATGACCCCGCCGACCTGACCCGTGGCACCGAAAACACCTACTCGCATGCGCCCGAGGGTAGTTGGTCGGCCCGCCCGGCGCCCCGGGGTTTCAGGGAGCGGACCGCCAGCACTCACCAATCGGCGTCCACCGAGCGGTCGCACGCTCAGCACCACCCACCAGGCAGCCGCCGGGCGGGGTTGATGAGTGCTGGAGATCCGGTTCCGGCAGTTCCCGGGGTGAAGCGGGCTGTCGGACGGTCGGTCAGGCGTCGGCGACCAGGGTGCCGCCGTTGGCGACGTCGGTCTTCTCGATCTCGGTGAACACGATCCGGACCGCCTCGCGCTTGGCGCCGAGGATGGCGATCGCGGAGTCGGTGACGGCGGCGACGAACTCGCGGCGCTGGTCGAGGGTCCGGCCGGAGAGGAGTTCGACGGTGATGTTCGGCATGAGGCGGTTCTCCTGTGATTGTCGGTTCCGTGACGTGGGACAGTGTTTCATCTGCGCTAGCCGAGGGCCGGGGCCTTCCGCGTGCTGACATCGCCGGGGTCGGTGTTCAGCGAATCGACCAGCTCGTCGACCTCGGTGCGCTGCTCGGGCGCGAGCAGCCCGAGTCCGACGTACACCACTAGCGAAGTTGCCAGCGGCAACGCGACGACCAGGGTCTGGTCGGTGGATCCGACGCCGTACTTGACGATCACCCACGCGATCAGCCCGATCGCCCAGGACGCCAGCGCGGCGCGCGATCCGCTTCGCCGGAACCACGGCAGCAGGCCGAGCATCAGCGGGATCGCGATCGGCCCCATCGTCGCAGCCACCAGGTCGACGACGATCTTCAGGACGACGCCCTCGCCGTTGGTCGCGATCGCGATCAGCATGCTCCCGGTGACGAACGTGAACGTGACGATCCGCGCCATCTTCAGCGTCGCGGCGTCGGTCATCCGGCGGACGCGCGGCACCAGCACCGGCGCCAGGTCCCGGGTGATCACCGACGAGATCGCGTTCGCGTCGGAGGCCACCATCGCCATCGTGTGCGAGAAGAACCCGGCCAGCACCAGGCCGATCAGTCCGCTCGGCAGCAGCAGTTGTGACAACTCGACGTACGACTGCTCGGGCTTGCCCGGGTGCACGAGCAGCGGGGCCGCGCACATCGGGATGAACAGGATCAGCGGCCAGACCAGCCAGAGGGCCGACGACAGCAACGCGGACCGTTTCGCCTCGGAGCCGGACGGCGCGGCCATGTAGCGCTGCGCCAGGTTCCACATCCCGCCGTTGTACTCGAACGTCTTGATGAACAGGAACGCGATCAGGAAGATCGGCGTGTACGGCCCGTTCAGCGCGTGACCGTGCCCGGCCGGCAGCTCGTCCCACATCTTCCACAACGTCGGTACGCCGTCCAGATGGCCGAGCACCCCGATGAACATCGCAACGCCGGCCCCGAACTGGATCACGAACTGCCCGAAGTCGGTCAGTACGTCGGCCCACAGTCCACCGAGAGTCGCGTACAACATCGTCACCACACCGGTGAGCAGGATCCCCCACCGGATCGGGACCCCGGTGAATCCGTTCAGCAGTACGGCGATCGCGACCCACTTCGACGCGATGTCGACGACCTTCAACGCGGCACCCGAGTACGCGAGGGCCTGCTGCGTCGGCAGGTTGTACCGCCGCGCGAGGTACTCCAGCGGTGAGACGACACCGTGTTTGGCGCGCAGCCGGTTCCATCGGGCCGCGAAGAGGAAGGCGCCGATGCCGACACCGACGCCGATCGTCATCGCCCACCAGACGTAGACGGTGATGCCGTAGCTGTAGGCAACAGCGGCGAAGGCGACGAACATGACGGCGCTGTAGCCCGACATGTGGTGCGAGATGCCGGACAACCACCAAGGGATCCGGCCGCCGGTCGTGAAGTAGTCCACGACGGTCTTGATCTTGGTGCGCGACCAGACTCCGATCAGCACCATCAGTACGAAATAGCCGACCAGGACTGTCCAGTCCAGAGCGGTCATAGCGGTCCTCCCAGGGGCGTGGGGTGAGTGCTTGAGAGGTTCCATTGAACAGAACCAGGTGTCAAGACACGGAACTTGGAACATTCGCGGGATGTGTTCCAGCGTTGACAGGGTGTTCTGCTGAGTAGAACCTAGTTCCGTGACTCTGCAGATCAGGCATGCCACCCATCCCGAGCAGCTGCCCGGCCTCGACACCGCCGCGCTGCGCCGCCACTACCTGGTGGACGACCTCTTCGTCCCGGACGCCGTTACCGCGGTGCTCACCCACCACGACCGGATCGTGCTCGCCGGCGCCCGCCCGGCGAACGGGCCGCTGACGCTGGACACCTACCCCGAACTGCGCAGCGAGTACTTCCTCGAGCGCCGCGAAGCCGGCATCGTCAACGTCGGTGGACCCGGCACGATCACCGCCGACGGCACGAAGTACGAGCTCACCACCGGCGCCTGCCTGTACGTCGGACGCGGCGTCCGCGAGGTGATCTTCGAGGGTTCGGAGTCGGCGTTCTACCTGTTCTCCGCGCCCGCGCACACGACGTACCCGACCGCGCAGATCAACCCGGGTGAGGGCAACCGGCTCGAGCTCGGTGACCAGCAGACCGCGAACCGGCGGACCATCGACCAGTTCATCCACGCCGACGGCGTCCAGAGCTGCCAGGTCGTGCTCGGTGTCACCACGTTGCACGCCGGCAGCACCTGGAACACCATGCCCGCGCACACCCACGACCGCCGCACCGAGTGCTACCTGTACTTCGGCCTCCCGGAGACCGAGCGCATCGTGCACCTGCTGGGCGAACCGGACGAGACCCGGCACCTGATCGTCGCGGACCGGCAGGCGATCATCTCCCCCAGCTGGTCGATCCACTCCGGCTGCGGTACGTCGTCGTACAGCTTCGTCTGGGCGATGGCCGGCGAGAACCAGGCGTTCGGCGACATGGACGGTGTCGACGTACAGGATCTGCGGTGACGTCCTTCAGCCTCGAAGGACGTACGGCGCTCGTCACCGGGGCCCGGCGCGGCATCGGCGCGGCGATCGCGGCCGGGTACGCCGCGGCCGGCGCCGAGCTGATCGTGATGGCCCGGGACGCGGCGCTCGAGGACACTCTCGAAGCGATCAAGCAGAACGGCGGCTGTGACGCGACAGTGGTCATCGCCGACTTCGCCGACCCGGCCGCGGTCGAGACGGCGGCCACCGAGCTGGTGAAGTCCCGCAGGATCGACATCCTGGTCAACAACGCCGGCACGATCCGGCGCGCGCCGGCGGCCGAGACCACGACCGCGGACTGGCAGCACGTGATCGACGTGAACCTCAACTCGACGTGGGCGGTGACCCGCCCGATCGGCGCCGCGATGGCGGAGCGCGGTACCGGGAAGATCGTCACAATCGCGTCGCTGCTCAGCTTCCAGGGCGGGATCAGGGTCCCCGCCTACACTGCCAGCAAGCATGCGGTGGCGGGACTGACCCGGGCGCTGGCCAACGAGTGGGGACCGGCCGGGGTGCAGGTGAACGCGATCGCGCCCGGATACATCAGCACCGACAACACCACCGAGCTGCGCGCGGACCCGGACCGCGAGGCGGCGATCCGGGAGCGGATCCCAGCCGGTCGGTGGGGGCGGTCGGAGGATGTGGTCGGCGCGGCGGTGTTCCTGGCGTCGTCCGCGGCGGACTACGTGAACGGGCATGTGCTGGCCGTCGACGGTGGCTGGCTGGCGAGATAAGGAGTGGCAGGATGTCCGACATGAGTTCGCCCTCGGCCATCGACAAGACGTTGATGGTGTTGGACGCCGTACTGGAGCATTCGCGGTTCACCGACGTGGTGAACGCGACCGGCCTGGCCAAGTCGACGGTGCACCGGATCATGGCGTCGCTGGTCGAGCACGAGTTCGTCACGCAGTCCGAGGACGGGTCGTACCACCCGGGCCCGAAGGCGCTGCGGTTGGCGGGGCACGCGCTCACCAACGTCGACCTCGCCACGGTCGCGCGCCCCGTACTCGCCGACCTGGTCGCACAGACGCGTTGCACGGTGCACGTCGGCCTGCTGAACGGTGACGAGGCGATCTACGTCGCGCGACTCGACGGCCCGAAGCCGTACCGGATGCCGTCGCGCGTCGGCAAGGCGATCTGGTTGCACTGCACCGGCATCGGCAAGGCGTTGCTCGCGGAGGAGGACGAAGACGCCCTCGACGTCCACATCACCCGCACCGGCCTGCCCGCCCGTACGCCGCTCACGCACACGACGGCCGCCGCGCTCAAGACCGATCTCGCGCAGGTCCGCGCCCGCGGGTACGCGCTCGACGACGAGGAGAACGAGCCCGGGATCCGCTGTGTCGCAGCGGTCATCCACGACCACACCGGCGCCGCGGTCGCCGCGGTCAGCATCTCCACGTTGTCGCTCGAGCAGTCGATCGCGCAGGTCGCGCTGATGGCCCCGGCCGCGATCGAGGCGGCCCGCAAGATCTCAGCTGCTCTGGGGTACCGCGAGCCGGTCGGCTGACCGCGCCGCCGCCCAGCGCACCACCGGCACGAACAGCACGCCGATCACCGCGAACCAGACGCCGAGGATGATCCAGCCGGGTACGCCGAGTCCCAGCGGCAGCAGTGCGAGAACGGTCGGGGCCAGCATCGTGCTGATCGACATACTCGTGTTCCACACGCCCTGGTACTGACCCTGCGCGTGATCAGCCGCCAGGTCGAAGCTCAACAGGAACGAGCCGGACGACTGCAGCAGCTCGCCGATCACCTGGACGAGCGCGCCCACTGCGAGCAGTCCGATGGCGATCGCGGCGTTGCCCCACGTGGCGCCGGCCATCAGGACCATCGCGGCCAGCAGCAGCAAACCCGCCGTACGGGTGGCTCGGGCCGCGGTGGTCGGATCGGCGATGCCGCGGGACGAGCGGACCTGGAACAGCGAGACCACCACGGTGTTGATGATCAGCAGCAGCGCGACCGTCCAGCGCGGGGCGTCGGTGTGGTCGACCACCCAGAGCGGGATCGCCACGTCGAGTACGGCGTAGTGAATGCTCATGCCCGCATTGAGCGCGGCCACCGCGAGGTACCCGCGATCGCGCAGCGCGACCCACACCGGCCCCTCGTCGTCGTGCGGCTGCGGCGCCACCCGCGGGATCGCCAGTACGACGAACGCCGCGATGCTGCTCAGTACGGCGTCCAGCACGAACATCACGCGGTACGCCGTACCGGTGTCGAAATGCAGCGCGAACGCACCGATGGCTGCGCCGACCGTGATGCCGATGTTGGTGACCGCCCGCAGGTACGCCCGCGCCGCGACGCGGCCCGCACCGGTCGTGACGGCGGCGATCAACGCGGCCCGGACGGCCCCCGCGCCGCGGTCGATCATCGTCAGCACGATGCTCACGACCAGGAACTGCCAGAAGTTCTGCACCACCAGGTAGACGAGCGACATCGCACACACCATCAGGCTCAGCACGACGAACAGGCCGCGCGGCCCGCGCCGGTCCGCCAGGTGGCCGAGCGGTACGGCGGACAGCAGCCCGAACAGTCCGGCGACGGTCAGGCCGAGCCCGACCTGCGCGATCGACAGGCCGATGATGCGGTTGAAGTAGAGGACGCTGACCGTCATCAGCAGGCCGTTGCCGACTCGGCTCAGCAGGGTGGCGAGGGCGAGTGGGCGCAACGGTCCCGGGGCCGGCAGGATCCCCCGGCCGGTCGATGCCGGCGCGCTCATCCGCGGGTCACGACGCGCTGCGCGATCTCGCGGAGCTCCTCCATCAGGTCGACGTTCGAGTCGAGCATCCCGCGCATCTTGATCGGGTCCTGCGCGCCGAACATCTCCGCGACCGTCACCTCGTGGTCGGGGCGGCTGACGATCTCGATCGGGTCGCCGGCGCCGATCGTGCCCGCGTGCAGCACCTTCAGGTAGGCGCCGGATCGACCCGCCTGGTGGAAGCGTTTGACCCAGCGCGGTTCCTGCATGCGGTGCTGGAAGGTGATGCACGGGATGCGCGGTGCGCGGACCATCACCTCGACCTCGTCACCGATCCGCCAGACCTCGCCGAGCAAAGCCCCGTTCACGTCGAGTCCCTCGGTCCGGAGGTTCTCGCCGAACAAACCGGTCGGGATGTCGCGGCCGAGCTCGCCGGACCACCAGCGCGCGTCCTCGTCGGCGTACGCGTAAAGAGCCTGGTCGGGACCACCGTGGTTCTTGGTGTCGCAGACGCGGTCACCGGCGAGACCGAGCTCGCCGACCTGGACGCGGCCGGACTGCGGACGCTTGTCGATGGCGGTGAGTCCCGTCTCCTTCGGACCCGGAATCAGCTTCTCCACCACATTGACCGTCAGCAACCGCATGGCGGCATCCTCTCCCGAGCGCTCAGGCGGTTCCACCGGTTTATCGGGACTTGAGCGGCAGTATGGCGATGATCACCAGGGTCACCGCTGTCGCCACCACGCCGATCCAGGCCGCGACGGCGTACCCGGACTCGCTCGGGTAGACGCCGGTCGTGTGGGCGGCGAGGATCAGGCCGCCGAGGGCGCTTCCGGTGGAGAAGCCGACGCTGCGGACGACCGCGTTCACGCTCATCGCGCTGGCGGTCTCCGCGGCGGGCGTCACCGCGAGGATCACCGCGGGCATCGCGGCGGAGAACGCGCCGACGCCGAAGCCGAGGATGCCGATCGCGATGATCGGCAGGAGCAGGGGTGAGCGGGCGAGCGCGAAGAGTAGGAACGAGGCGAGCACCACCGACGTACTTGCCCCGAGCAACAACCGGGCACCGAGCCGCGCCCGCCAGGCGGGGACCAGTCGGCCGGCGACAAAGCCGAGCACCGAGAACGGGACCAGAACGAGCCCAGCCTCGAAGGTGTTCAGACCGAAGCCATATCCGGCGGCCTCGGGGGTCTGCACATAGCGGGTGATCAGGCTGAACAGCAGATACATGCCAACGCCGCCGGTGAGCATCACGAGGTTGGCCGCACCGACGGCTGGATGCGTGAGCAGCCGTACGTCGACCAGCGGTTGGTCGGTGCGAGCTTCGAGGAAGGTCCACCCGATGAGGATCAGGAGCGCGGCCGCGAGGATCGTGATCGCCAGCGCGGTGTGGTCGCGCCAGAGGCTCGTCTCGCCGATGACCAGGAGTAGGGCGGGAAGGGCGATCGCGAGCAGGATCGCGCCCCGGACGTCGAGGCGGGTCGATGGCCGGTCCGGCGCGGTCGGGAGCACGAAGACGGCGGCGAGGAATGCCGCCGCGGTGATGGTGAGCCCGAGTCCGTACGCGGCGCGGACGCCGGCGAGGTCGGTGAGCAGGCCTGACAGCGGGTAGCCGATGCCGATGCCGGCGGTCGAGGCGACGGACAGCAACGCGATCGTCCGCGCGGCGCGCTGCTCGTCGAGATGGTCGCGGGCGACGCCCATCAACAAGACGATGAGGCCGATCCCAGTGCCTTGCAGCGCCCGGCCGACCAGCAGCACGGCGAACGGCGACGGGAGCACCGTCAGCAGACTGCCGACGACTTCCACGCCCAGCATCACGAGCACGACGGTCCGCCGGTGCGGGCCTGATCCGAGCCGGCCCAGCACCGGCGTTGCGACCGAACCCGCGAGGAGCGCGAGCGTGAGCGTCCATTGCGAGGCGGCGAGCGAAACGCCGTACGCCTCGGAGACCGCGGTGATCAAGGGAGCGCCGAGGCTCCCGATCACCGCGGTGGTCAAGCCGACGAAGATCAGGAACCTGACCAGTAGCTGAGGCGACCGCACCGGGGCGGCGACTCCCGAGGTCATTGGTTGGTCTCGGTGTTGATGTGGTTGAAGAGGCCGGGTTTGATCCGGGTCCGGACCTGGTGGGACCACGGCTCGTCGACCTGCGGGAGGTCGAGCGCCGCGTTCGTGTTGAGAAGCATGCCGAAGGCAAGGAACGCCTTGACGGTCACCGGGTCCACGTCCGCAGTCTCGGCGACCGCCTGCCAGAGCCGGGCGAAGCTCGCGCGGACGGCGTCCCGTACCTCACCGTCGCGCGCCGCGGCCCCGGCGGGGGGCGGGCGGGGGTGGAGCAGCGGGGGGGGGTGGGGGGGCCAGTGGTTGTTCTACAGCCCCAACGCGGGCCGCCCCCCCGGCCCCCCCCCCCC
>NZ_JBSHBJ010000002.1:448256-454408 GCF_053611945.1 Kribbella sp. NPDC054772
ACACTGCCCCCTGTCTCGGCTCCCGCCTGCCTGCGCTGGGCTCCGCTGGCGCGTCGGGCGCACCTCACATCACCGCCCCCCGCCGCGGCCGCGGCGGTGCCCTGCAGTTGGAGCAGCAGCGTGGTGCGATCGGCGAGCATGTCGTTGTACTCCTGCCCCATCGCGGTCAGCGCCTCGATCCCCCGCGCCCCGCCCGCCGCCGCGAGCATCGCCGTCGCCATCCGCCCGAACGCGGCATCCACGCACTCCACGAACAGCTGCTTCTTCGTCCCGAACAACCGGAACACGTAGGCCTGCGTGATCTCCGCGCGACGGGCGATCGTCTCCGTCGAGGCGCCGTACAGCCCCGCCGTCGCGAACTCCTGCTCCGCGATCCCGAGAATCTGCTCCCGCCGCTGCTGCTGGGTCATCCGCGCCACCATGACCCCGAAGTTAGTAGGTAGTAACTACTAACTACAACAGAATGTCTGCCACCTCACGCCCGACCGGAGCGGTCAGAGATGGCGCGATCGGGGGCTGAAGACAGGAACTGGTGGGTGGAGACCTGTTATTGCCTGTGCTCACCCACCAGATCCTGTGTTCACCCACCACGCCCGCCCGGGCCAGCTGGTGGAGTCAGTCCTGGATGGCTTTGACGATGGCGATGTTGCGGGTGAGCCAGTCCTGGGGCAGAGACTCGTCCGTACTGGCGCTCTCCAGCGTCCACAGGACGTTGAGCATCTGGCGGACGATCACCCAGTTGCGGGCCCGCTCCTCCTCGAAGCCGGCCGCGTCGATCGTGGTCCAGAACCGTTGCCGGACGGCGAAGCGGAGGTCGTGCGCGGCCGTCACCTCGTCCCAGCGGTTCCAGACCAGCGGCGCGACCTCGAAATGCGGGTCACCGGACAGCGGCTTCGGGTCGATCACCAGCCACGGTTCACGGTCGGCGGCGAGCATGTTCTCGTAGTGCAGGTCGGTGTGGATCAGCGTGCCGTCGGTGGCCGGATCCGCGATGAAGTCCTCGGACAGCGAGATCGCCTGCTCGACGTACCGATGCGGGACCGGCGCGGACGCGGGCAGCTTGCGGAACCGCTCCACCCACCGGGCCAGCTCCCCGGACAGGGTCCGGAACTGCGGTCCCGCCGGGACATGCAACCGCTTGTAGGTGCCGCCAACGATCTCGCACGCGTCCAGCGTGTCGATCGTGGTCAGGTCCCGCGGCTGCAACCGCTCGAGCAGCATCGCGAACCGGCGCGGATCCGCTCGCAGCAGCTGGACCGCGCCGTTGCCGGCCCAGGTCCGCAGCGCGAGGTGCTCGGTCTCCGCCTCCCAGTGCGGGAACTGCACCTTCAGCACCGCCCGCTCGCCGTCACGCGTCAGCACCGGCACGACCAGCGCACAGTTCCCGTACGCCGACGCGCCGTCGACCCGCAACTCCCACTCGTCGAGCAGGTCACGCGTCACCCGCGGCAACCGGTCGAGCCAGTCGGCCCAGTCCTGACCGCGCGACCCGACGACCAGCAGGCCCTCGGGGATCGCGACGGCGGACACCTACTTCTTGCCGGCCTTCTCTGCGGTGTCGGACGTCCGGAGGGCGGCGATGAAGGCCTCCTGGGGGACCTCGACGCGGCCGACCATCTTCATCCGCTTCTTGCCTTCCTTCTGCTTCTCGAGCAGCTTGCGCTTCCGGGTGATGTCACCGCCGTAGCACTTGGCCAGCACGTCCTTGCGGATCGCGCGGATCGACTCGCGGGCGATGATCCGGGACCCGATCGCAGCCTGGATCGGCACCTCGAACTGCTGCCGCGGGATCAGGTCCTTCAGCTTGCCGGCCAGCGCGACGCCGTACGAGTACGCATTGTCGCGGTGCACGATCGCCGAGAACGCGTCGACGGTCTCGCCCTGCAGCAGGATGTCCACCTTGACCAGCTGAGCCGCCTGCTCACCGGTCGGCTCGTAGTCCAGCGACGCGTACCCCTTGGTCTTGGACTTCAGCTGGTCGAAGAAGTCGAAGACGATCTCGGCCAGCGGCAGCGTGTAGCGGAGCTCGACCCGGTCCTCGGACAGGTACTCCATGCCCTGCAGGTTGCCCCGCTTGGTCTGGCACAGCTCCATGATGACGCCGATGTAGTCCTTCGGGCTGAGGATCGTCGCCTTCACGACCGGCTCGTAGATGTCGGCGATCTTGCCTTCGGGGAACTCGCTCGGGTTGGTGACGACGTGCTCCTTGCCGTCCTCCATCTCGATCCGGTAGACGACGTTCGGCGCGGTCGAGATCAGGTCCAGGTCGAACTCGCGCTCGAGCCGCTCCCGGACGATCTCCATGTGCAGCAGGCCGAGGAAGCCGCAGCGGAAGCCGAACCCGAGCGCGCCCGAGGTCTCCGGCTCGTACTGCAGCGCCGCGTCGTTCAACTGCAGTCGCTCCAGCGCGTCACGCAGCGTCGGGTAGTCGTCACCGTCGATCGGGAACAGCCCGGAGTACACCATCGGTTGCGGGTGCTTGTAGCCGCCGAGCGGTTCGGTCGCGCCGTGCACGGCCGCGGTAACGGTGTCACCGACCCGGGACTGGCGGACGTCCTTCACGCCGGTGATCAGGTAGCCGACCTCGCCGACCCCGATGCTCGGCGACTTCGCCGGCTCCGGCGAGATGACGCCCACCTCGAGCATCTCGTGCACCGCGCCGGTCGACATCATCTTGATCCGGTCCCGGTGGGTCAGCTCGCCGTCGACGACCCGGACGTAGGTGACCACGCCGCGGTAGGTGTCGTAGACGGAGTCGAAGATCAGAGCCCGCGGCGGCGCGTCCTTGACACCCTTCGGCGGGTCGACCTGGGCGACGATCTCACTCAGCAGCTCCTCGACCCCCTCGCCGGTCTTGGCCGAGACCTTCAGCACGTCCGACGGGTCGCAGCCGATGATGTGCGCCAGCTCGGCGGCGTACTTCTCCGGCTGCGCGCTCGGCAGGTCGATCTTGTTCAGCACCGGGATGATGTGCAGGTCCGCGTTCAGCGCGAGGTACAGGTTCGCCAGCGTCTGCGCTTCGATCCCCTGCGCGGCGTCGACCAGCAGGACGGCACCCTCACACGCCTCCAGCGACCGCGAGACCTCGTACGTGAAGTCGACGTGCCCGGGCGTGTCGATCATGTTCAGGATGTACGTCGTACCGTCCGGGGCGAGCAGGCCGCCCGGGGTGTCGGGGCCCGGCGTGAACGGCAGCCGGACCGCCTGCGACTTGATCGTGATCCCGCGCTCACGCTCGATGTCCATCCGGTCCAGGTACTGCGCCCGCATCGAGCGGTCGTCGACCACCCCGGTGATCTGCAGCATCCGGTCGGCCAGCGTCGACTTGCCGTGGTCGATGTGGGCGATGATGCAGAAGTTCCGGATCAGCGACGGGTCGGTACGACCCGGCTGCGGCACTGTCGTGGGGCCAACGGGCACGGAGTGATCCAAATCTGGTCTGGTACGTGGGTATCTGATCAATCATCCCATGGGGGTCCAGCGGATTCGAAAATCACTGGCGCGGGACCGCTAGCGTGGTGACGCATGGCGCATGCTGCTGGGGTCCGGTTGCCGTATGAGGAGTTGCCCGCCGCCGTGCGGGCCTGGGTGGAACGCACGCTCGGTTCGGTCGTGATCTCGGCCGACAACCAGCAGGGCGGCTTCTCCCCCGGCACGGCCGCCCGCCTCGTCACCGCGTCCGGTCGCCGAGCCTTCGTCAAGGCCGCCGGTACGCCGCTGAACCCGAAGACCCCGGAGCTGTTCCGCCAGGAGATCACCGCGATGCGCGCGATCGGCCCGCTCCCGATGGCCCCGCAGATGTACGACGTGTACGACGACGGCGAGTGGGTCGGGCTGCTGTTCGAGGACATCTCCGGTCACCTGCCCCGGCACCCGTGGTCGCAGGTGGAGGCGGACCGGGTACTCGGCGCGCTGGACGAGCTGACCGACGCCCTGGACCCGTCACCGTGGTCAGAGGCGCCGGTGATCGCCGTTCGGAGCCACGACTTCCTGAGCCGGTGGGAGAACGTGCTGGCGGACGGTCTCGCCGTACCGTCCTGGGTGGATCCAGAGGAGTTCGCCGAGCTGGCGCGAACGGGGCTGCGGGCGCTGGCCGAGGGCAAGGCGCTGGCGCACTACGACCTGCGGGCGGACAACATCATCCTGACCGACGACCGGGTGGTGTTCATCGACTGGGCGCACCCGGGGCTGGCGCCACGCTGGACGGACACGGTGATCCTGCAGGCGGAGATGCGCGAGTCGGTGACCCTGCCGGAGCTGCCCGACGATCCCGGGATCACGGGGCTCATCGCGGCGATCGCAGGCGGGATGTGGTGGGGTGCGGCGCAGCCGGCGCCACCTGGGTTGCCGACGGTCCGCCAGTGGCAGCGCCAGAGCGCACTGGTCCACCTCGACTGGGTCCGCGAACGAATGCAGCGTTTCTGAACGCCGCGCGTCTGTAGAGGTGTGACGAATCCCTTGGTGAGCATCAGACCCCCGGCGCAGGTGGATGCGCGCGTGGCGGTGTCGGCGCTGTACCAACAGCATTGGGTCGGGCTGCTCCGGCTGGCGGTGCTGATGGTGGACGACCGGCCGGCGGCGGAGGACGTCGTACAGGAGGCTTTCGCCGAGCTGTATCGGCGCTGGCCGCTGCGCGGGTCCGATGCGGCGCTCGCCTACCTGCGAACCGCCGTGGTGAACCGGAGCCGGTCGGTACTGCGACGGCGCAAGGTGGCGCGGCTCTACATCCCACCGCATCAGGCGCCTGGTGACTCCGCCGAGAGCGACGTCGTACTGGGCGAGGCGCGGTCGGAGGTCCAGCGAGCGCTCCAGGCGCTCCCCCGGCGGACACGCGAGGTGCTCGTCCTCCGGTATTACCTCGATCTCGCCTTCGCCGAGATCGCCCAGATTCTCGGGATCAGCGAATCCTCCGCACGCGCCACCTCGTCGCGCGGCATCGCGGTCCTGACCGAACGCCTGAAGGAGCTCCGATGACCGACACCGAGACGCGGCTCCGCGACTACCTGAGCGCCGAGGCCGCCACCGTCCCCGACGACGCCGAAGGCCCCGGCCTGGACCTGACCCGCCGGCGCCGCCACTGGCCGGTCCTCGCGGCCGCCGCCGCGGTCGTTGTGATCGCTGTGATCGCCGCCTCCTTGCTGACCCGGTCCGGTGACAACAGCGCGCCGGCGCGCCAGCCGGCACCTCCCGTGTCCGGGGCCGCGCCCGAGCTCCCGTACATGAACCCGGCGACGTCGACGCTGTACGACGGCACGCAGAAGGTGAAGCTGCCGAAGGGTTTCGGCAACTCGTACTTCCAGCGCGTGGCCGGCGGCTGGATGGGCATCCGGATGGCCAAGATCGGTGCGTTCGAGACCGGCATCCTGCGGCCGAACGGTACGTTCCAGCAGCTCGGTCCGGAGCGGTCCGACCAGAACACCCTGTCGCCTGACCGCAAGCAGGTCGCGATGTGGCACTACCTGTCCAATACCAAGGGCCAGGTCATCGTCGTCGACGTCCAGTCCGGCCGGCAGGTCGCAAAGCTGCCCGCTGGGTCCTGGCACCCGGACATCGTCGGCTGGAACCAGGACGGGGTCTGGATGACCACCGGCAAAGCCGAGCTGATCGTCTGGAAACCGTCGACGGGCGCGAAGCGCACCGTGGCGATTCCTGGTTTCGACGGCAGCGCATCGGTTCCCAAGGGCGCCGGGACCATCGCTGTGTCGACCCAGGCCGGCGGCAAGCGGTGTCTCAAGGCGGGCGTGCTGCGGGAGGAGGGCTTCAAGGTGCTGCGCGAGTACTGCGACCAGGGCCTGGAGCATCTGTATCCGGTGCTGTCCCCTGACGGCCGGACGATGGTCCAGGGTGCACTGGGCGTGGCGATCGACGTGAACACCGGTCAGGTCACCAAGCTCCAAGTGCCGGGTCGCATGTGGGACGTGCTGCCGGAGCCGGCCTTCGAGAACGGGACGCAACTCCTGACGCTCAACGAGGCCAAGGACGGCAGCCAGATCCGCAACGAGCTGTACCGCTGCGACGTCACGTCCGGTTCGTGCAAGCTGCTCATCAAGGAGGCGGACAGCTTCACTTTCCTGCAGCAGTGAAGACGCGGAAGGGGGGGGCCGGGGGGGGGCCGGGCGCCGCGCGGCCGGGGGGTGGAGGGTCGCGGGGTG
>NZ_JBSHBJ010000002.1:454417-472954 GCF_053611945.1 Kribbella sp. NPDC054772
CGATCGTGTTCCAGCCCATGTGTGGGACCGGCTCACCGGTCTCCGGCTGGAGTCGCGGGGGCGGGGCCGGGCCCCGGGGGGCGCCCCGGGGCGCGCCCCCCCCCCCCCCCCTTCTGCGTTGTTCAGCTGTCGGCGTTGTTCAGCTGTCTACGCGGACGATGGTGGAGCCGGAGCCGTCGGCGCCGTCGGAGAAGTGCAGTTGGCCCAGGTACCTCGTGCCTGCGGTCAGACCGGTCCAGGACGCGGTCACGCTGGTCAGGCCGGCGACCGTCACCTGCTGGCTGGCCGGTGTGGCGGTCAGATTGCCTTCAGCCTTCTGCAGCTCCCAGTGGTCGAGTTTGACCACCTGCTCGCTCGCTCCGGCGTACAGGTCGACGTACACGTCCACTTGGCCGCCTGCGGGCTGGGCGAGGTTTACCTGTTCCTCTGCTGACCCGCCGGTGCTGCTGCCGAGCAGAGACGTCGTACCGGCCTTGTAGACGAAGACATCCAGGTCGGTGCCGGCCGGGTAGTCCGCGTCGAACGTGGAGAACCGGGCGTACGTCGTACCCGCCGGGACGTTCACGGTGAACTTCGCGACGTGGTCGTTGGCTTTGGGTGCCGTCGTCGGGAACGACACGCCGCCCGGGTCCTTCAGCGTCGCGTCGTTCACGGTCGCCGGGGTCAGGCCCACTGCGGTGGTGTTGAGCGTCCCGGCGTACCCGGAGGTGATCGGGACGTCGACGGAGCCGGCCGTGCCGGTGCCGTTGACCTGGACCGGGGCCTTCACCGTGAGCGGCTTGATCGCGAGGGTGCTGGCGACCGAGTGCTGCGCCGACTTCCAGACCAGGCGACCGAACGAGTACTGCTCCAGCGGGGCGCCGTCGTTCTCGACCGTGACCTTGTACGTCGTGCTGTGGCCGGGCAGCGTGATCAGGATCCGCGGCGAGACCGTCACCTTGAGACCCTTCAGGCCCTCGACCTTCGGGAAGTAGACCTCGGGGGTCTTGCCGACGTTCGTCACGGTCCGGGTCACGGTCTGCTTGCCGGCCAGATCACCGATCGCGATCGTCGGGTAGTTGAGGTCGCTCAGGTCGATCTTGCCTCCTGCGCACAGCTCGTGCGTGCTCGGCACCTGACCGGACCCGCAGATGAACTTCGTCCAGTCGGTGTACGTCGAGTCGTAGACCAGGCCCGGGTCCATCCCGAGCTTCGGCTGCACCTCGCCGGCGCCGTACCCGAACGGGTTCGCGGGCGAGCCGGAGTCGTTCTGGATCGGCTTGCCGCTGGTGTCCCTGTCGGTGGCGGTCGTCATCATCGCGGACTTGATCGCCATCGGGGACCAGGTCGGGTGCTTGCTCTTGAGGACCGCCGCGATCCCGGAGATGTGCGGCGTGGACATCGACGTACCGCTCATGAACGCGTACTCGCCACCGGCCGCGCTGAACGCGGTCGTCGCGGCCAGCACGTTCGTGCCCGGCGCCATGATGTCCGGCTTCAGCAGGTCGCCGTTGCCGGCCGGGGACGGACCACGGCTCGACGAGGCCGCGACCTTCGGCGCGGTGACGCGGACCGGCGTACCGGCGCTGATCGTCGCGGTCGCGTTGGCGGTGCCGCCGACGTACGCCTTGACCTCCGGCGCTTTGGTGTCGTCGAGGTGGACGGTCGGGACCGAGTGCAGGTCGGAGTCGAGGGTGCCCGGAGTGATGTTGAGCAGGATCATGCCGACGCCGCCGGCGTTCTCCACCTGCAGGCTCTTGTCGACGCGGGCGTTGACGCCGCGGTCGCAGACCACGATCTTGCCCTTGACCTTCGCCGGGTCGAGCGTGTTCGCCTGGCAGAGCACGAGGTTGGCCGGGTCGGCTCCGTCCAGGCCTGCGTCCTTGGCGAGGACCACCGGCGCCTGCGGTACACCGGCACCGATACCCGCGCCGGTGTAGGACTTGCCGTTGCCCAACGTGACCGTGGTCTGGATGTCGCGGTCATGGGTGCCGTTGGCAACCGACGTGACCCAGGGGTACGTCTTGCCGACCGTCGCGTCACCCGGACCGGTGTTGCCCGCGCTGGTCGCGACGAACACGCCCGCCTTGGCAGCCCGCAGGAACGCGAGCCCGGTGGCGTTCACGTACGTCGACCCGCTGCCGGAGATCGAGTAGTTGATGACGTCCACGCCGTCGGAGACCGCGGCGTCGATCGCGGCCACGATGTCGGCGTCCGTACCGCTGCCGCCGCCGGTCGCGTCGACGGCCCACAGCGCCTTGTAGATCGCGAGACGGGCGTGCGGCGCCATACCGGAGCCCTTGCCGTAGTCGCGGCCCATCACGGTCATATCGACGCCGTAGTTGCCGGCCGCCGTACTCGCGGTGTGCGTGCCGTGGCCGCCGTAGTCACGCGGAGACTTGAACTCCTCCGGGATCGGGCGGTTGCCGATGCCCTTGTCGAAGTACCGGGCGCCGATCACCTTGTTGTTGCAGGTGACGGGCGCCTCCTCGCCGGCCTGGCAGGTGCCCTTCCACTTCTTCGCGATCAGCGCGTCCGACTGCTTGGAGGTCTTGATCGGTGCGAAGCTCGCGCGCTCCGGGACGTAGCCGGAGTCGATCATCCCGATGATCACGCCGTCGCCGGCCTTGTCGACACCACCCGCCTGCTGCCAGGCGCCGCCCTTGCCGGACAGGCCGAGGAAGCGCGGCGTGTCGACGGTGTCGGCGTGCTCGATCTCGCTCGGCTCAACACTCTTCACGCCCGACGACTTGGCCAGCTTGACCGCGTCGTCGTACGACATCTCGGCGGAGAAGCCGGCGTACGTGTAGCTGTAGTCGTACAGCTTCTTGACGGCCGGGACCTCGGCGAGGACGCCGTCGCGCTCGGCGGCGAGATGCTTCACGTAGTCGACGACCGGCGCGGCGGTCTTCAGCAGCTTGGCGCCGGGCAGGACCTTGGTGGCGGCCAGGCCGGCGATGTCACCGTCGTACTCCGCGACCGGGGAATCGTCGAGCTGGACGATGTACGAGCCGGTCTCGGAGCGTTTCACCGCCGGGTCGGCGGTGGTCGCCGCCGCGGGCTGGTTGGCGTGGGCGGCACTGACCAGGACGGGGACACCGGCCATGGCAGCGATCAGCGCGGAGGCGACGAGAATCGCCTGGCGTTTGCGGGGCAAGGGAGTTCCTCCAGGGCTTGGACGGAGCGATGGTGGAGCTTTGGCTCGCGGACATCCCGACACCGCGGTGATCGGCGTCACGGGGCCCCGAGTATGCCGTCACGTCCCCGGCGATGTCACGCTCAGCACAACAGCTGACTGCCGACAGCAAGGGAAATCCCGATGCCCGATCTGGCCGAGTCCATCACAGTGCAGTCGAGCGCTGACGCACTGTATCGATTGGTCAGCGATCTACCCCGCATGGGCGAGTGGAGCCCCGAATGCACCAAGGTGACCTGGTCGTCTGCTGGTAGGCCCGCGCTAGGTGCCCGGTTCGTCGGGCACAACCGCGTCGGGGTCGTGCGCTGGTTCACCTTCGGGAAGGTGGTGGCCGCGGACCCGGGCCGCCGCTTCGCGTTCGAGATCACCTTCGGCCCGGTTCCGATCTCGCTGTGGGACTACTCGTTCACCCCGACGCCGGACGGCTGCACGGTCACCGAGTCCTGGACCGACCACCGTCCGGCGGCGCTGAAACTGCTGTTCCGGCCGATCTTCGGCAACCGCACCCCACGCAACGCCGATGGCATCCGCACCACGCTGGCGAGGCTCAAGTCCGCCGCCGAGGCGACCACGCCGGCGTGAACCGGCGGCTCGCGGCATGAGCTGGTTTGGTGATGGCTGAGGGTTGTTGGTAATCTGGCTCTTCGCGCGCCAACGGGTGGTGTTCAGCCGTGCGCGCAACACCATCCTGTATTGACCGCACAAACCTGATCGAGGCACTGCTCCGTGGCGAACATCAAGTCCCAGATCAAGCGCAACCGCCAGAACGAGGCGGCGCGACTTCGCAACAAGTCGGTGAAGTCGACCCTCAAGACGGCGGTTCGTCGCTTCCACGAGGCCGTCGAGGCCGGCGAGGCCGACAAGGCCCAGGAGACCGCGCGTAGCGCCGGCCGCCTGCTCGACAAGGCCGTCAGCAAGGGCGTCATCCACGCCAACCAGGCTGCCAACCGGAAGTCGGCCATCTTCAAGAAGGCCGCTTCCCTCTGACACCTGGGGCGCGTCTCTGACGCGACCCAACAACGATCGGCCCGTCCCCAAAGGGCGGCCGATCGTTTTTGCATGCCTGAAAACGAGCGCCAGCTCCCCACCCAGGCAGCCGCCGACCTACCAGCTCCCCCGAGTGCTCATTCAGCAGCGGGCCGTTGGCTTGGGTGTTAGCGGCGGCCGTGGGCTCGGGTGACGGTGAGGACCATGCGTTCGAGGGCGTAGCCCGCGTCGCCTGAGGCGCCTTTGACGTCCGCGTCGGCTTGGGCGACCGCCTTGATCGCCGTCGCCAGGCCGCCGGGGGTCCAGCCGCGGACCTGCTGCTTGAGCTGCTTCAGCTTCCACGGCGGCACCCCGACCTCCCGCGCCAGGTCCGCGTCCCGCATCCCGCTCGCAGCACTCGCGTACTTCGCCAGCCCGCGCAAACCACCCGCCATCGCGCTCGTCACGAGCACCGGCGCCACGCCGCAGTCCAGCGCCCAGCGCAGCTGCTCCAGCGCCGGCTCGGTCCGACCGGCGATCGCCGCGTCCGCGACCGCGAAACTCGTGACCTCGGCGCGCCCTCCGAAGTACTGCCCGATCAGGTCGGTCGTCACCGCCTGACCGCCCGAGTCGGACACCAGCTGCGAGCACGCGCCGGCCAGCGCCCGGAGATCGTGCCCGACCGCGTCGACCAGCGCAGAGGCCGCGCCCTCGTCGACCGTCCCGCCGTGCAACCGGATCTCGCCAGCCACGAACTGCGGCAACTCCCACGCCTTCGGTGCCGTCGCGACGACCTCGTTGACAGATGCCTTCCGCAACTTGTCGAGGACGCCCTTGCCCTTCTGCCCGCCAGAGTGCACGAGCACGACGAGTACGTCGTCGGCCGGCGACCCGGCGTACTCGATCAGGTGCGGCGCCATCTCGCTCGGCAGGTTCTCCAGCGCGCGCAGCACCAGCACCCGCTCGGTCGCGAACAGCGACGGGCCGGTCAGCTCCGCGAAAACACCGACGTCCAGCGTGACCGCCTCGAGGTCCGTCACCTCGACCCCGGAGTTGTTCTTGGACACCGCCGCGATCGCCGATCGCACCGCTCGATCCGCGAGGAACGACTCGGATCCGGTCACCAGCAGTACGTCACCGAGCTTCGGTGCAGAACCCCTACGAGCAGCCACCCGGTCAGCATCCCACGCCGGACGGACAATCCCGGTGCGGGCCCTCGGCAAACCCGCGAGGATAGCGCCATGACGTCATCCCCAGCGCCGACCGACGCACTGATCGTGGTGGACATGCAGACCGCCTTCGTCTCGGGCGACGAGGCAGTTCCGGGCGCGGCGCAACTTCTGGATCGGGTCGGCGGCCTGCTGGACCGCGCGCGGGAGGCAGGCGCTGTCGTCGTACACCTGCAGAACGACGGACCGCCCGGTGCGGACGACGAACCGGAGACGCCGGGCTGGGAGCTGTACCTGCCGGTGAAGCCCGGGCCGCGCGAGCACGTGATCCGGAAGCCCCGGGACGACGGTTTCGACGCGACTCCGCTCGGCGAGGTTCTCGTCTCGGCGGGCGTGCGGTCGCTCGCGATCTGCGGCGTGATGTCGGAGATGTGCGTGCACGCGACATCGAAGACTGCCCTTGCGCGGGGCTACCGCGTCGTCCTTCCGTACGACGCGCACGGCACCTATGACGTCCCCGCGGTCGAGGGCGTCGCCGACGTCATCCCGGCGCACATCGTCTCGCGCGTGGCCGCTTGGTCGCTCGGTGATCAGCCCGAGAACACAGTCCCGGCCGAGGTCGTGAGCTTCGCGCCGTCACGGTGAGGGATCGGTAGTGAGCGCCAAATGGTTGCGCTCGTTGGTGACGACGAGCGGGCCGCTGACGTTGGTCGTCGCGGTACGGATCGCCTGGTGAGACAGCAACTCCAGGGTTCTCGGGGCCGGGTGGCCGTAGTCGTTGTCACGGCCGGCGGAGATCACGGCCAGGCGCGCATTCGTCGCCGCGATGAAGCCGGGATCCTGCTGCGCCGAACCATGGTGCGGAACCTTCAGTACGTCGGCCCGTAGGTCGGCGCCGGTGGCGACGACGGCTCGCTGCGACTCGGGTTCCAGATCGCCGGTGAGCAGGATCCGGAGACCGGCGAGCTCGACCATCATCGCGATGCTGGCGTTGTTCTCCGGCGAGCCCTCATCGGTCGAGGTCGCGGACGACGTACCGGGTGGCGGCAGCGCCGGGACCTTGGCGGGCCAGAGCGTTGTCCAGCTCACCGCGCCGACCGTTCGGGTCTCGCGGAACGCGACCGTCCGGAGGGCGACCCGATGCTCTGCCGCGAGGTCGCTCACGCGGTCGTACTCGGCGCGCGGCGAGAAGTACGGTGTCACCTCGATCTCGTCGACGCGGCGACCGTTCAGCACTCCCGCCAGACCACCCACGTGGTCGGCGTGGAAGTGGCTGAGCACGACGACCGGGATGTGCTTGACGCCGAGGTTCTTCAGGCAGCGGTCCATCGGTTCCGGATCGGGGCCGGTGTCGACGACAACCGCCGTACCCTCGCCGGCGCGCAGGACCAGACCGTCTCCTTGCCCGACGTCGCAGACCACGAAGAGCCAGTCGTCCGGCGGCCAGCCGAACCGGCCGACCGGTCGCAGGATGACGACAGCCAGCAGGATCACTGCGAGGACCATCGCGATCGGGCGAGCGAGGATTCGGTGCAGGCCGAGCACGAGCGCGACGCAGAGCAGGGTCAGGACCACGATGCCAACGACAGTCGCCGGCCACGTGCTCGCCGCACCCGGGAGGTCGGCGCCCTGCTCAGCGACAAGGATGATCCAGCGCGCCGGCCAGCCGGCTGCCCAGCCGAGGAGGTGCGCCGCTCCGCTGCTGATCAAGGCGACTCCGGCCGCGACGAATCCGAGGATCGTCGTCGGCCCGACTGCTGGTCCCGCCAGCAGGTTGGCGCCGACCGCCACCAGCGAGACCTGACCCGAGAGCCAGGCGACGACCGGCGTACAGGCGATCTGCGCGGCCAGCGGACACGAGATCGCTTCGGCCAACCACCCCGGCATCCACTTCGCCAGCGCGTCACGCCATCCCGGCCCGAGCAGGACAATGCCCGCTGTCGCGAGCACCGACAACGCGAACCCGGCCGAGCGCGCGAGCGATGTGTCCAGCAGAAGCAGCATGATCACTGCCGCCGAGAGACTCCGTACCGCGCGCCGCCGCCCTCCCCCGCCGGTCATCGCCGCGAGAGCGATCAGTCCCATAGCGGCCGCTCGGAGAACGCTCGGTTGTGGTCTCGCGAGGACGATGAACACGACGACGGTCAGCAAGCCGACCACGGTCAGCCCGCGGGCTCGAACGCCTGAGACCCGTGCGAGTGGGAGGAGGAAGGCGAGCAGCAGCGTCAGGTTGGTGCCGGAGACCGCGGAGAGATGGGTGAGGCCGGTTGTCCGGAAGTCGGCGTCGAGCTCGGGCGACACCCGGGAGACGTCGCCCATGACGAGGGCAGGTACGAGTCCGCGGACGTCGTCGGGCTCGCCCGCTACGGCGTCACGGAGTCCTGCTCGTACCTTCTCGGCTGCTCGTAACCACCATGGCGGTGCGTCGACCGCCCGCGGCGGTGACCGGGTCGAGAGCGTTGCGGCGACGTCTGATCCGTTGTCGACCCGTTCGAGTCTCCCGGTCGCGTCGACATGCTCGCCGTACCTGACGGTCTGCCATTTGGTGGTGCCCACGACGAGGACCGGGGTGCGTACCCGGATTGTTCGCAGGTGGTCGGCGCCGGCTCGGGTGTGTACCTCCTCGATGGTTGCTTTGAGCACGACGTACGGCGGGCGGCGGCTGGTGGTGCTCTGGCGGACGGAGGGATCGCTGTCGATCTTCAGTCGGACGGTGACGGAGGTCGAACCATCTGCGAGTCCGCGCACCGGGCCGGCCCGAAGCGTCGCCGACTGCAGCGCCGCCGCGAGCGCCAGTCCGCCGACGACCACGAAAGCTCCTGCCGTTGCCCAGCCGACGTTCTTCGACCGGTGGTTCAGCTGGCGCCGTCGCAAGAGCACTGCGAGGGTGGTTGCCGCGACCAGAGCGAGCACTCCGACGAGCACGCCGGCGTGCGGCGATCGGCCAACCAGCACCACCGCCGCCAGCCACCCAGCCGCAGCCGGAACGAGCAGTCGAGCATCCAAAGCCTCCACAACAGGCGAGTCCGAAGCAGGCGCCCCGGAAGCCGGTGGGTTGGGGGCGGGCGCGGCGGCGGGGGCGGGTGTGTGGGGGTCAGAGGTGGACATGGGGTTTTAGGGAGTCGAACTTTTTGGGGCCTACGCCGGGGACCTCCTGGAGTTGGTCGATGGTGGTGAAGGGGCCGTTCTGGGTGCGGAAGTCGAGGATTCGCTGGGCGAGGACGGGGCCTACTCCGGGGAGGGCGTCCAACTGGTCGAGGGTTGCGGTGTTGAGGTTGACGGAGGCGTTCGCGGCGTTGGACGGCGAGGACGAGGTCGCGGCTGATGGGTTGGTGGGTGCGGGTTGGTTGAGTTGGCCAACGAGGATTTGTTCGCCGTCGGTGACCTGGCGGGCGAGGTTGAGGGTGGTCAGGTCTACGCCGCGGAGTGCGCCGCCGGCCAGGGTCAGTACGTCGGCGACGCGGGAGCCTGCCGGTGCGCGGATCAGGCCGGGACGGCGCACCTTGCCGGCGACGTGCACGACGACTACTGCTTGACCTGGGGTGGTGGCAGCACCCGGTGGCTGGTTGGTGCCTGCGGGCTGGGTCTGGCCCGATCCAAGTGAGCCGGTTTGGAGCTCCTTAGGGGTGACGGGTGAACCGGTGGCTGCGGTGCTCGGGCGGGTGTCGGGGAGGGCTTCGGGGCGGGCTCGGAACAAGGACCAGCCGGCCCAGGTCAAGCCGACTGCAAGTAGAACCACGAGGACGACGACGTGCCGTGGGGTGAGGGTCCAGCGCGCGTCGCGTAGCCGCTCGGGCCGGACCTGTTCGGGAATCCATCCACCGCGCACCTGTTCATCACGCTCCTCCGGTTCGTCCTCCTGGTGTTCGTCGTGAAGGTGACCGTCGGCGGCAGGCGTGGCCGGCCGCACGCCCAGGCGGGACAGGGCGCGGGCCCGGGCGTCGTCGGGGCTGGGGTTGGGGACGCGACGGAGAACCTTCACGCCCGGAGAAGGTACGAGTTCGCGAGCCCCGCGAACCGACGAATCGAAACCTGTGGAGAACTACCTAGCGCGGACTGACGACAACCGCGATCAAGCCGGGGCCGACGTGGGCACCGATGACGGCGCCGACCTCGCGGAGAACGACCTCATCGGCCGCGGGCAGGCGGTTGGACAGGTCGTCGGCGAGCGTCTGCGCCTTCTCGAGATTGGCCAGGTGATGGACGGCCAACTGGACAGGAGCCTCACCGGCCCGCTGGACGGCGATGTCGGCCAGCCGGGCGATGGCGCGGCTCGAGGTTCGGACCTTCTCGAGCGGGACGATTCGCCCGCCGCTGATCGTCAGCAGTGGCTTGACCGCGAGCGCCGTACCGAGGAGGGCTTGGGCGGCGCCGATGCGGCCGCCGCGGCGGAGGTACTCGAGGGTGTCGACGTAGAAGTACGCCGAGGTGGACTTCATCCGGGCCCGTGCGGCCGCCTCGACGGAGGCCGCGTCGGCACCGGCGGCGGCCGCCGTGGCCGCGGCGAGGACCGGGAAGCCCAGGCCCATCCCGAGGGAGCGCGAGTCGACCACGCGGACCGGGATCGGGGACTCCTTGGCGCCGATCATCGCGGCCTCGAACGTGCCCGACATGTCGCCGGACAGGTGGATCGACACCACCGCCTCGGCGCCGTCCGCGGCGCGGGCGGCGTACGTGTCGGCGAAGGTCTGCGGCGCCGGGCGGCTGGTCGAGACGGGGGTGAACGTCTTCAGCGCCTCCGCGACCGCGTCGGCCGAGGTGGCGCCGTCGTCGTACGACGTCCCGCCGATCACGACCTGCAGCGGTACGACGGTCAGCGGGTGGCGGAGCACCTCGTGCGTGGACAGGCCAGCCGTGGAGTCGGTGACGACGTGCACGCGGGCTGACATGCAGCGAGGTTACCGGACAGTCATATGTCGGCGCTCGGTGCCAGAGTGCTGAAGATGAGGGAAACAGCAGCGGAAGTCACCGAGTTGCAAGCGCTGATGGACGCCGTCTACCCGACGACGACCGAGCACCTGCGCACCATCATCAAGGACCAGCGGCAGCTCAGCGCCGACGTGCTGGTCCAGGTCCTGACCGGGATGTGCACGTTGTCGCTGGCCACGGTCACCGCGCACGGCGAGCCGCGGATCAGTGCGGTCGACGGCCATTTCCTGCACGCCAGATGGATGTTCACGACGTCCGGATCGGCGGCGAAGGCGCGGCACCTGAGAGCACGGCCGGCAGCGAGCGTGGCGTATATCGACGGCGAACGGATCGGCGTGTTCACCCATGGACAGGTCGAGTTCCTGACCCCCGAGCACTCCGACTTCGCGGAGATCGAGGAGTACCTGGTCGGCCACTACGGTAGCTCACCGTCGAGCTGGGGCGACGACATCGTCTACTGCCGTCTCAGACCCACCTGGGTGGTCGGGTACGGCGACGCACGCCAACTGCTCGCCCCGTGAAAGAGGACCGCGCGGCGGGGGGCGGAAGAGGGGCGCCGCGCGGTGGCTTCTGGACAAAACGTCAGCGAGGTGAAGGCACCCCTCCCGGGCCTTCACCTCGCTCCGGACAACGGCCGGGCCAATGGCGTCCCCTCGTGCGCCACAGACACGACCTAGTCCTGCTGACTCCCCCTGGCTGTCAGCTGAAGCAGGTGGGTCCTCGGCGAGCTACTCCCCGTATCCGGTTCCGTGAGAACCGGCCTGACCGCGAGCTCGACGAGGTCCCGGGAGGTCCCAGCGGCCGGCCCGCCGGTGGGTGACCAAACCCACCGGTTGATCGGCGCCAGCCGGGTCGTGGCACTCGTCCCCTGTGTCGTGTGCCTGACCCTGTGCTGGGACCCCGCCCCGGAAGCAGTGCCCTGACGGTGCACCGCGTCCGGTTCAGGCAGGACAGATCCGCACTGCACAGCACCCCGGAGCTCTCGGCAGCCGCTCGGCGCCCCCACCAACCAGCCGCCGGATGCCCTCCGCGTCGCCGCCGCCGCGCGCTTCGGCAGTTCAGCGGTGTGCCATGGCCTCTTCATGGTTCACCGCTCCTTCGCTGCCGCTGCCGCCCGGTGCCGGACTCTGCTTTGTGGAACCTGCCCTACGGCTGTAATTCTTCGTCCGGCACGTATGTCCGGACGAGGCAGAACAACCGGCAGTTACCCGGCAGCTTCAGCGGATCGGCGTCACGAAAGAGCGGCGAGGACGTCGTTGGCCAGCCGCTGCACCGCGGCCGCCGGATCCGGCTCGGGCCACCCGTCGGCGACCGATGCGCTCTCGCAGGACTCCTGGAGCACGGCCCACGCGGTCGGCAGCATCGGCGGGTCCATCGACTGTTGCCACGCCAGCAGCTGACCGCACAGCCGGTCGCCCGCCTCGGATCGACCCAGCGCGTGCAGCACGGCCACGGCCTCCGGCAGTACTTCGAGCAGGTACACGACCCGCCCCTCGAGCAGCAGCCGGTTCAGTGCGTCCAGCACAGCTGCGCGCGCCTGCTCCACCTCACCGGCAGCGCGGGCCAGCCGGGACCGGTACAGCATCACCAGGTAGTCGAAGTACCCGCGGTGCCCGCGGATGTCCGCGTCCGCCTGGTCGAGCAGCGTCCGAGCTTCGTCGTACCGGCCGTCGTGGTACTCGACCATCGCCAGGCAGCCGGCCACCTTGGTGCGCTCCGGGTCGTCCGACGCCTGGCTGTCGCGGGCGAGCTGTGCCCAGTGGCGGGCGCCGGCGAGGTTGCCCAGCTCGAGGTCGACGCGGCTGAGCGCCATGTACGCGATCTCGTCCGGGTAGACGCCCGGATTGACCAGCGCGGCCTCCCACGCGAGCAGGAGTTCCTTTGCCTCCACCAAACGGCCCCACCGCAGCAGAGCGAGCCCGCAGATCGCCTGCACGGTCGCGGACCGCTGTACGTCGCCGTGCTTGCGCGCATCCTCCACGAGCGCCGGCACCTCGGCCAGGCTCTGGGTGTCGAGCAAGTGCGAGCCGGAGGAGACCCAGCCACCCCGCGCGACCAGACCCATCTCGGTCTCACCCGGGATCAGCGTGCGCGCCTCCCCGTAGTGCCGGCGCGCGCCACGGATGTCGCCGGTCAGGCTGGACAGCCGCCCCGCGATCGCGAGCAGCCGCCCGCTGGTCTCCTTGTCCGCCACGCTCGCCGCGCACAACGTCGCCCAGCGGATCCCGCTCTCGGCCACGCTCGCCTGGTACTGCCAGGCGATCCGGAACCCCAGGACGATCCGCGCCGCGACGTCCCACTCTCCCAGCTCGGCCGCCCGCTCCAGCGCGACCTCGAACAGTGCCGAGTTCGCGTGCGCGGCCCGGTACCGGCGGTCGCGGTCCGGCGACGACCACGCGCCTTCGAGCCCCGACACGTACGTCGAGCACCACGCGACCGCCCGGTCCCGGAACTCGGTCAGATCGTCTCCCTGCGACGACAGACCGGCGTACGCGTGCTCCCGGATCGTCTCCAGCTGCTTGTACCGCGCGCCGTACAGCTGCTCGAACTCGTGCACCGGCTGCAGCAGCGACTTCTCCACGAGCTCGGCCAGCAGCATCGGTACGTCGATCTCGTCGATCGGCGTTCCCGTGCAGACTCCGGCCACTGCTTCGAGCGTGAACGGCGAGCCGAGCACCGAGGCGCGGTAGAGCAACTGCCGCGCCGCATCCGACAGCGCGTCGACGCTCCAGGTGATCGTGTCGGCCAGCGTCCGCTGATGCGGTGCACCGAACCTCCGCGGCCCGGACAGCAACCGGAACCGGTCGTCCAGCGCGGCGAGGATCGCGTCCACCGTCAGCGACCCGGCCCGCGCCGCCGCGAGCTCCAGAGCGAGCGGCAGTCCGTCCAGCCGGCGGCACAGCCGGGCGACCGTCGGCGCGTTCTCGGGTGTCAGCGCGAAGCCCGGACGGACCCGCGCCACCCGCCGGGTGAACATCTCCACCGCCGGGCTGGCCGCGATCTCCTCGAAGTTCTCGTCGTTCGCCGGTACGCCGAGCACCTGTACCCGGCGTACCACCTCATCCGGGAGACCCAGCGGGATCCGCGACGTGACCAGCACACCGACGCCTGGGAAGCTCCGGACCATCCGGTTGGCCACCGTCGCCACCCCGTCGAGGACGTGCTCGGCGTTGTCCTCGACGATGACCAGATCGCCGGGCTGCCGACCGGACAGGACGGCGTCGAGGTCCGCCGTACCCGGTGCGGTGCCGAAGGCGTCGAGGATGGCCGACGGTACGGCGGCGTCGCGCTGCACCGTGGTGAGGTCGACGACCACGACGGTCGTGTCGGCGCCGGAAAACCGGTCGGCCGCGGCCAGCGCGAGCTCGGTCTTGCCGACACCACCCGGACCGACGAGGGTGACGAGCCGGTTCTGCCGGAGCAGGCCCTCGAGCTCGAACAGTTCCTGCTCGCGGCCGACGAGACCGTCCGGGATCGGTCGGGTGCCACGCCAGCGCAGACCGGCCGGCGCGGGGTCAGCGACGGAGACGACCTCCGGTGCGGCGGCAACCGTGCGGACGACAGGGCGCGCGGAACCGTGGCCTGCGGTCGCGAGGAAATGGTCGGTGTCGCCGTCCCGCAGCCCGAGCGCGGAGGCGAGCAGCCGGACTGAGTCCTTGCGCGGACGCGCGACGCGTCCGGCCTCCATCTCCCGGATCGACCGGACGCTGAGCCCGGCGCGATCCGCCAACTCCTCCTGGGAAAGGCCTGCCTGGACCCTCAAGCCGAGCAACAGGCCGGCGAAACCTCGCCGACCGTCCGCCCGGCCATCCGTGTCCGACACAGCCCCGTCACCCCTCTGAAGGCCACACGTTCCTGTCACAACATAGCGTGACGAGCGTGTCCGTGCCGCGCCGATCCGACGCGCGGGATGCGGCCTGGGTCACACAATTCGTTGACCGTGGCAACGGCTTTCCGCCGTGCGGGAAATGCTGCGGTATCAGAATTGCTTGTTTCAAGCAGTCGCCCGGACCGCGCGGGATTCATTTTCCACGGCGTACAGAGAAAGCACACCGGCCCAGTCGTCGATCCGGGCCTGGGTGTCGGCACGGCCGGAATCGGCATTCAGCAGGCTGCCGTCGGAAATCCCCCGGGTCGCGCGAACCAGGAGCTCGACAGTGACGTCGCGGAGCGTGTCCAGGGCAGCCATGCGGCAATTCAAGCGGAGTAGTGTTTCGCAAACGTAACGCGATCGGCAACATCACGATAAGTCACCAAGATGCTGGAAAATATTGTTACCCGGTGGTCCGTTAACCGGCCAGCCAGGAAAGCCGGACCTGGCGCTGTGGATTGTCCACATTGGTGTCGATCAGGCAGATCGATTGCCAGGTGCCGAGCATCATCTGCCCGTCCAGCACCGGAATCGACGCGTACGGCGGGATCAGGGCGGGCAGCACGTGGTCGCGACCGTGTCCGGGCGTACCGTGCGTGTGCCGCCAGCCGAACTCGCGCGGCAACAGCTCCTCGAGCACGGCCAGCAGATCCGTGTCGCTGCCAGCTCCGGTCTCGAGGATCGCGATACCGGCCGTCGCGTGCGGGACGAAGACGTGCAGCAGCCCGTCGCCGTGGGCCTGATGGGCCTGGGCGGCGACGAACTGCTCGCACCTGCTCGTGAGGTCGAAGACGATCTCGGTCCCGCCGGTCGCGATGTCGATCAGCTCTGAGCGCATCGCTGCAGCGTAGCTCGTGGTCAGGCGGGAACGATGTTGACCAGCTTCGGCGCCCGCACAATCACCTTGCGGGTGCCTCGGCCGTCCAGGGCCTTCTGAATCGCCTCGGAAGACAGCGCCAGCTTCTCCAGGTCGGCCTCGGAGATGTCCGGCGCGACCTCCAGCCGGTCCTTCACCTTGCCGGCCACCTGGACCACACACGTCACGGTCTCCTGCACCAGCAGCGCCGCGTCGACCTTCGGCCAGCCCGCCTTCGCGACGGTCGGCTGGTGGCCCAGCTCCTCCCACATCTCCTCGGCCGTGTACGGCGCGACCAGGCTCAGCACGATCGCCACCGTCTCGACCGCTTCCCGGACCGCCGGGTCGGCCGCACCGGGACCGGAGTCGATCGCCTTGCGGGTGGCGTTCACCAGCTCCATGACCCGGGCGACCATGACGTTGAACCGGTGCGAGTCGATCAGCTCGGCCGCGTCGCCCACCGTCCGGTGGGTCAGCTTGCGCAGCTCGACGTCACCGGTGGACGGGTCCGCACCGACCGGGGACTCGACCGCTCCGGCCAGCCGCCAAGCGCGCTGCAGGAACTTCAGCGACCCACCCGGCGACATGTCGGCCCAGTCGATGTCGTCCGCGGGCGGACCGGCGAACACCATGGTCAGCCGGACCGCGTCCACGCCGTACTCGTCGATCTGGTCGCCCAGGTTCACGCCGTTGCCCAGGGACTTGCTCATCGCCTTGCCCTGGTTGATGACCTGGCCCTGGTTCAGCAGCCGGGTGAACGGCTCCACCGCGTTCAGCAGGCCCATGTCGTGCAGCGCCTTGACGAAGAACCGTGCGTACAGCAGGTGCAGTACGGCGTGCTCCTTGCCGCCGACGTACTGGTAGACCGACATCCAGCGGTCCGCCGTCTCCTGGTCGAACGGTCCGTCGGTGTACTCCGGCGACAGGTAGCGCAGGAAGTACCAGGACGAGTCGACGAAGGTGTCCATCGTGTCGGTGTCCCGCTCGGCCGGGCCGCCGCACTTCGGGCACTCGACCTCGACCCAGTCGCGGGCCGCAGCCAGCGGGGACACGCCCTTCGGCCGCAGGTCCTCGCCGCGCAGGTCGGGCAGCTCCATCGGCAGCTGGTCGTCCGGGACCGGCACCTCGCCACAGGACGGGCAGTGGATGATCGGGATCGGGCAACCCCAGTAGCGCTGGCGGCTCAGCAGCCAGTCGCGCAGCCGGTAGTTGATCGTCCGCTCGCCCAGGCCCTTGCCCTGCAGCCAGTCGATGATCCGCGACTTCGCCTCGGCGACGTCCAGTCCGTCCAGGCTGATCTCGTCGTTCGCGCTGTTGATCGCCGGTCCGTCACCGGTGAACGCCTTGCCGTCGAAGTCCGGCGTCGGCTGCACGGTGCGGACGATCGGCAGGTCGAACTTCTCCGCGAACTCCCAGTCCCGGGTGTCCTGGCCGGGGACCGCCATGATCGCGCCGGTGCCGTAGTCGGCCAGCACGTAGTCGGCGGCCCAGATCGGGATCCGCTGCCCCGTCACCGGGTTGACGGCGTACGAGCCCAGGAAGACACCGGTCTTCTCGCGCTCGGTGCTCTGCCGCTCGATCTCGGTGGTCGCCTTCACCTTGGTCAGGTACTCGTCGAACGCGGCCTGCTGGTCCGGCGTGACCAGTTCGGCGGCCAGCTTCGCGTCCGGCGCGACCACCATGAAGGTGGCGCCGAACAGCGTGTCCGGCCGGGTGGTGAACACCTTGATCGGCTCGTCGCGACCCTCGACCTCGAAGTTCGCGAACGCGCCCTCGGAGCGGCCGATCCAGTTGCGCTGCATCAGCAGGATCTCTTCCGGCCACTGCAGCAGCTCCATGTCGTCCAGCAGCCGCTGGGCGTACTCGGTGGTCTTGAAGTACCACTGCGTCAGCTCGCGCTTGGTGACCTCGTGGCCGCAGCGCTCACAGCGGCCCTGGACCACCTGCTCGTTCGCCAGCACGGTCTGGTCGTGCGGGCACCAGTTGACGTACGACGCCTTGCGGTACGCCAGGCCGCGCTCGTACAGCCGCAGGAACAGCCACTGCGTCCAGCGGTAGTACTCCGGGTCGGACGTGTGCAGACGCCGGGACCAGTCGAAGCTGATCGCGTACCGGCGGATCGACTCCGCCTGCGTCTCGATGTTGGCGTAGGTGAACGTCGCCGGGTGCTCGTTGCGCTTGATCGCGGCGTTCTCGGCCGGCAGCCCGAACGAGTCCCAGCCGATCGGGTTGAGCACGTCGTACCCCTGCTGGAACCAGTAGCGGGCCAGGACGTCGTGCAGCGCGAACACCTCGGCGTGACCCATGTGCAGGTCGCCGGAGGGGTAGGAGAACATCGTGAGCGCGTAACGCCGCTCGGCCGAGCCGTCGTCCTTGGCCTTGAACGGGTCCAGCTGCTCCCACACCGGACGCCACTTGGCCTGCATGGCGTTGAAGTCGTAGCCACCCCGGTCGACGGGGGTGTCCTCCACCTGCTCGCTCACGGTCCTACTCCATACTTCGTGTCTTTGGTCGAGCCTAAATGTGCCAGACGGCACTCCCTGGACATAAAAAAGCCCCTCACACAGGAGGGGACGCCGCACTGACCGGCGCTTCTCGGCGCCTGATTGCCAGCACGGCTAACTAAGGAGCAGGCTCACTCGCATAGCTGAAGACTACCACTGCCCGTCACTACAGGAACTCGGTCCCGCCGGTGCGGCGATGGTCGCCGGGTGTTCGGCCGTACTTGCGTTTGAAGGCAGTCGAGAACGGGCGTACGTCGGAGTACCCGCAGACTCGCGCCACTTCGGTGACAGACAGCGTGTGATCCAGCAACAGTTGCGCGGCCAGTTCGAGACGGAGGCGGCGCAGGGTCGACATGATGGATGCGCCGGTCTGCTGCGTGAAGAGACGCTCCGCATGACGTTCCGACAGGTGTACGACGGCCGCGACATCCCGGACCGTGATGGGGCGCGAGAGGTTGTCGCGGAGGTGGCGCTGCATGGCTTCCACGACCAGCGGACCGCGATCGCGGCGGACTGGTTCCACTGCCAGGTCGGCGCTCAGGGCGAAGGCGCGAGCTGTTTCGACGATGAGACTGCTGCCGAGAGCGCCGAGCGTGGTGCTGTAGCCGGAAACGGGTGCTGCGGCCTCCGTTGCCAGCGCGCTGATCAGTGCGGGCAGCATGCCGACTCGATCGGAAATGACGGGACCGTCGGCGCGTGTCAGTCCGGACCACCAACCGGGCTCGACAGAACCCGGGCGGAAGGTGAAGCCCCAGAAGGCGATGCCCAGCGGGGACGTCTCGCTGGACTCGATCTCGTGGATGTCCCCCGGCCGCGCGAGGAACACCGACCCCGGTACGACGTCGTACCGCACGGAACCGTTGTCGAAGCGGCCCTCGCCGGCGTACGCGAGGCAGACCTCGTGGAAGGAGTGGGTGTGCCAGTAGTTGCGCCAGTACTCGGGCCGGTAGTGGCCCCAGCTGAGGAAGTCCGCGTGGAAGCGGTGGGGGGGTGGTTGCGCGACGGGATCCCGAAGAGCCGCTAGCGCTCACGCGAACAGAGCACGCGACCCGGCCACAACACTCGCC
>NZ_JBSHBJ010000002.1:472964-509858 GCF_053611945.1 Kribbella sp. NPDC054772
TCCGCAACCTGCTGTCCCTGCTCGGACTGCTCGGCGTGCTGGGCGGAGGAATCCTCGGGAGCTGATCCCACCGAACCGGGGGGGGCGCCCCCCCCCCCCCCCGGGCGCGCCCCCGGCGGCGCCCCCCGGCCGCGCCCCCCCCCCGAACCGATCCGCCGTGGCGACGGACTCCAGGCTCAAACAGCGCTCCTGCCGGTGGGGTCGACTCCTCGCAGCATCATGCCCTGACCGAGCGACCACTCGTGCGTCTTGACGGTCGGCGGGTCCGACGGGTCGCGGTACTGGATCAGCCAGGTCGTCCGCGGCTCCTCGCTGACGTTCACGCCCGAACCGTGCACGGTCAGGTAGGTGAAGAACAGCACGTCACCGGCCTCGGCCGGCTGCGGGGTCGCCGCGTCGAACGACGGCTCCAGCAGGTGGTACGAGCCCTCCGGGCTGTGCTCGCGCGGCCCGTCCTTGTGGCTGCCCGGGATCACCCGCACGCAGCCCTTCTCCTCCGGCGCGTCGTCGAAGTGGAAGATCGCCGCCCCGACCCGGTGATAGGTGTGCGGGAAGAACGGGTGGTCCTGGTGCAGCGGGAACGGCGAACCGTTCTCCGGCGGCTTCACGAACAGCTTGGTGTGATGCAGCTGGACGTCGTCCACGCCCATCACCGCGGCGGCCACGTCGGTGAACCGCGGGTCCACCAGCAGCTTCGAGAACTCGGCGTCGTAGAACTGCGCGTCGTGCAGGTGCTGCAGTTTCGTCGGCGCCTCGGTCATGTCCCGCGCGGCACCCCAGGTGGGGTCGTCGGAGCGGTTCAGGCGCGCCAGGAGATCGTGGCTGCGCTGCCGGTAGTGCGCCGCTTCTTCCTTGCTGAGCAGGCCTTTCACCAGGACGAAGCCGTCCTCGGCGTACTGCTGCGCGAGCGTCGAGAGCTCGGGCTTGTCAGAGGTGATCGTCATCTCGAAGTTCCTCCTGATCGGGTACTTCGAGCCTACGAACGCCGGCGTCCGGACGGGAGGATCCGACCGGACGCCGATGTTCGTCAAACGGACATGCCTACACCACAGCTGTCCAGTCATGCACCTTCCGACGGCCCTGGTAGTAGCCGATGAAGTCGTCCCAGCCCTCGACCGTGCGCGAGACCTTGTCGTAGACCGCAGACTCGCCGTACGCACCGAATGTCGCGAACTCGATCAGTGCACCGCCGACGAACTTGAGCAGCTCGGACACCGACTCCTTCAACGGCTCCGGCAGTCGCACGTCGAGCAGCGCGACCAGGTCGGCGTCGGTCCTCTCGATGAGCTCGAACGCGCGTGCCTTCTCGGCGTACGACAGCCGGGCGAACGGCGACAGGTGCGGTCCGTTCACCGCGAGCGGGTTCACCTGGGTCGCCATCAGGTTCAGCAGGCCGGCGATCGGGAACGACAGCGGCAGCGCCTCGTCACTGCGCAGGTACGCCGCGAGCGCCTCGTCGAGCGTGTGCAGGCGGACCGGGGGCACGTCGAGACCGGGCAGCTCGATCCGCGAGTTAGCGAGGCCGGTCACCAGGGCGGCCCCGATCGGCTGGGCGATCTCGTCCGGGAACGGCACGAAGTTGTCGAGCGAGTCGATGATCAAGTCGGTCGCACCGGCCTCGATCGCGCCGGGCGTCGAACTCGGCGTGCCCTGGGTCCGCGAGTACGCGTCCGGACCGGGCATCGCGAACACCGTCAGCCCGTTCAACGTGTCCCGCGCGAGGTCCGCGAGGAGCGGCCGGATCAGGTCGACGGCCGGCGGCAGGACCGGGTTGGCCGCCGCGTCGGCGGGGGCGAGCAGACTGCGCGCAAGGAGCCCGCCGCCCCCGGCCGCCGCTCCCAGGATGCCGACCCGAGCCAGGAAGGCCCGTCTGGAGAGGGTTCCCGGCCTGACCATGCGACGTCCTTTGTTGTGGGACCAGTAGGTCTATTGGTCCCACAACGAGGCGTCGGTGGCTGGGGTTACTGCTCCGCCTGCTCGTCCTCGGTGGGTACGGCGATCGGACGCAGGCGGGTCCACGTGACGAACAGGGCGGCGAAGACCAGCATCCCGATGCCGCCCCAGAGGTTGATGTTGATCCCGGCGGCCTTGTCGATCTCGGCCTGCTTCTCGACGATGCCGAGGATCGTCAGCACCAGCCCGTAGATCCCGACCAGGGCCGCGATCACGATCCGGATGTCGAACGCTCCGGCCTTCTTGTTGTCTGCCATGGAGAGCTCCTAGTCAGGCGAAGATGATGTTCAGGACGACGGTCAGCGCCAGCGAGATCCCGGCCAGCAGGACCGGCTTGCGGTACCAGCCGCCGTCGCCGGCGACGGCCACCTCGGTGCGCTGCTCCTTGGGCGTCAGCGACCACACCAGCCCGATCAGCTCGGTATCCCGCTTCGGGATCGTCACCAGACTGACCAGCACGCTCACCACGATGTCGACCACGAACGCGGCCCCGGCGCCGACGAAGCTCGCGCCCTGACCGGGCAGGTTGACGACGCCGTTCTCGGACAGGATGAAGACCGTGATCGCGGTCGCCGTACCGCTGACCAGGCCGATCCAGCCGGCCGTCGCGGTCATCCGCTTCCAGAACATACCGAGGATGAAGGTGGCGAACAGCGGTGCGTTGAAGAACGAGAACAGCTGCTGCAGGTAGTCCATCAGGTTGCTGTAGCCGGAGGCGATCGCCGCGGTGCCGATCGCGATCAGCGTGCCGGCCACGGTCACCCAGCGCCCGGTCCGCAGGTAGAAGTCGTCCGGCCGATCCTTGATGACGTACCGCTCGATGATGTCGTACGACATGACCGTGTTGAACGAGCTCAGGTTGGCCGCCATACCGGCCATGAACGACGCCAGCAGACCGGTGATCGCCAGGCCGAGCATGCCGTTCGGCAGCAAGTCACGCATCAGGAGCAACAATGCGTCGTTGTAGTCGACCTCGCCGCTCCCGTTGGCCTTGAACTGCGCCAGCTCCGGTACGACGACCGCGGCGATGATGCCCGGGATGATCACGATGAACGGGATGAACATCTTCGGGAACGACCCGATGATCGGCGTCCGCCGGGCCGCCGACATGTTCTTCGACGCCATCGCGCGCTGGACCTCGACGAAGTTCGTCGTCCAATAGCCGAACGAGAGCACGAAACCGAGACCGAAGACCAGGCCGATCACCGACAGGAAGCTGTTGTTGAAGCCGCTCAGCGCGTTGCCCGGCCAGGCCGACATCTGCTCGCCGCCGCCCGGCGAGGCAGTCACCTTGTCGACCATGCCCTGCCAGCCGCCGACCTTGTGCAGGCCGACCAGGGTCAGCGGCAGCAGCGCGGCGACGATCACGAAGAACTGCAGCACCTCGTTGTAGATGGCCGCGGACAGACCGCCGAGTGTGATGTAGCTGAGCACGATGGCCGCGGCGACGATCACCGACACCCAGATCGGCCACCCGAGCAGCACATTCACGATGGTGGCCAGCAGGAACAGGTTCACGCCGGCGATCAGCACCTGGGCGAGGGCGAAGCTGACCGCGTTCACCAGGTGCGCGGGCTTCCCGAACCGGCGCAGCATGAACTCCGGCACGCTGCGGACCTTGGAGCCGTAGTAGAACGGCATCATCACGACGCCGAGGAACAGCATCGCCGGGATCGCGCCGATCCAGAAGTAGTGCACGGTCGGCATGCCGTACTGCGCCCCGTTCGCCGACATGCCCATGATCTCGATCGCGCCCAGGTTGGCCGAGATGAACGCCAGGCCGGTGACCCAGGCCGGCAGCGACCGGCCGGACAGGAAGAAGTCCAGGCTGCTCGAGACCGCGCGTCTGGCCAGGTACCCGATGCCGAGGACGAAGACGAAGTACAGGGCGATGATGACGTAGTCGATCGCCGTGGCATCCAGTCTGAGGATGGATTCTTGCGGAAGCATGCGCCCTCCGGATCGCCTGATCATTATGACAGATCGTGTTGTTACCGGTCAGGAAGGTTACTCCCTCTTTCAACCATCTGAGCGGCGACCCGGCGAACCGTCTCCACCTGGATCTCCACCCGTGGTCGGTCCTCACCGAGGGTGCGCCGGACCTACCGTCCGTGACATGAGCTTCGGAACCGTGCCCAACGCAGTCGTCGTGATCGCCGTCGTGGTCGTCGTCCTCGCCCGGCGGCTGTCCTGGTCCGAGCTGGAGAACTCCGACACCGACGTCTGGCGCGGTCCGGTCGTGCTGATCGGAGTCGGGGTCTACCAGCTGTACGACCGGCACACCGGCCTCGGCGTGGTCGACGTCGTCCTGCTGGTGATCGGCGCCGCGATCGCCCTGGTCGCCGGGGTCGCCTCCGGACGGGTCGCTCAGGTCGAGCGGCGCGCCGGGAAGGTCTTCTTCCGGCTCGGGATGCCCGGACTCGGCATCATGGTGGCCTACCTGGTCATCCGGCTCGGACTGGCCGGCGTCGGCCACCTGCTCGGGGCATCGGTCTCCGGAGGCGGCGCACTGCTGGTCTCGATGGGTGCGAACCTGTTGACGCAGTCACTGATCATCCAGGGCAAGGCGCACCGCGACGCAGAGGAGTACAGCACCCAGTGAGCCTGCTGACGAAGCTGGCGGCGGTCCTCCCCTCCCGGCCCCACGGAGAGAGCGGCTGGGTCGGCCGGGTGCTGACAGGTGGAGTGGCGGTCGCAGTCCTGGCGACAGCGCGTCCCGCTGACGCCTGGGTGTGGGTGGTGCTGTGCACCGGGTTCGTCGTCTTCGCCATCGGGTCGGTGCTGATGGCAGAGCGCCCGTACCTCTCGCTGGTGCTGCTGACGACTGTCGCGACCGGTAGCGCGTTGATCGCTGGGTACCCGCAGTCGAACGCGCTGGTGCTGGTGCTGGTCGCGATCACCGACATCGCTGTCCTGGAGTTCCGCCGGCACGGCAATCGGCCGATCATCGCGGCCGGTGTGTGCGTGGCAGCCGCTTATGCGGTGTCGGCCTGGCTGTTCGACCAGTCCGACACCTGGTACTTCACCCAGCTGTTGTGGACCGCAGTACTGGTCGCATTCGGGTTGAACCGGCGGCAGTACGAGGTACAGGCGCGGCAGACAGAGCAGTTGCTGGAGCAAACCAGACTGGCGCAGAGCGAGCACACCCGCGCCGCCGCGCTGGAGGAGCGTGGGCGGATCGCACGGGACCTCCACGACGTACTGGCACACTCGCTGGGCGCACTGAGCGTTCAGCTCGAAGTAGCCGAGGCGCTACTGGAGGAGCGTGGTGACACGGCCGGTGCGCTCGAGCGGGTACGTCGGTCGCGCAGACTCGCCGTACAGGGCCTGGCAGAGTCGCGGAACGCCGTCGCCGCGCTACGGGCAGATGTGGCGCCGGCCCTGCCCGAGGCGATCGCTGCGCTCGCGGAGCAGCACGAGAAGGACCACAGCACGCCTGTTCGGCTCACAGTCACCGGTCCGGTTGTGAAGCTCGAGTCCGGTGTCACGGTCGCTGTGCTCGGTGCAGTGCGCGAGGCGCTGACCAATGCGGCCAAGCACGCGCCCGGTCAGGCAGTGGAGATGCAGTTGACGTACCAGAACGGCGTACGGGCGTCGGTCCGGAACAAGGGTGCGACTGACGGGGAAGGGTTCGGGCTGGCCGGGATGCGGGAGCGGCTGGCCCTTGTCGACGGGACGTTGACGGCGGGACCGGACGGCGACGACTGGTTCGTGGTGGCGGAGGTGCGAGATGTCTGACCCGATTCGGGTGATCGTGGCGGACGACCAGCAGGTGGTCCGCGAAGGGCTGGTCGCGCTGCTCGAGCTGATCGACGGCGTCCAGGTCGGCGGCGCGGCCGCGAACGGTGTCGAGGCCGTCGACCTGGTTGCCCGGGGCAACGTGGACGTCGTGTTGATGGACCTGCGGATGCCGGTCCTCGACGGAATCCAGGCGACCGCGAAGATCACCGCCGACTTCCCCGACGTCGCGGTGCTGGTGCTGACGACGTACGCCGACGACGCGTCGATCGCGAACGCGCTCCGCGCCGGGGCGCGCGGTTACCTCACCAAGGACGCCGGCCGCGCCGAGATCGGCGCCGCGCTGCGGTCCACCGCGGCCGGGCAGTCCACGTTCGATCCCGAGGTGTCCAAACGGCTGGTGGCCGGCCTGACGACACCCGAACAGGAGACCGCCGGCCTGACCGCCCGGGAGACCGAGGTACTGCGCTTGATCGCGCGCGGACTGAGCAACCAGGAGATCGCCGAGCAGCTGTTCATCGGCGAGGCGACCGTGAAGACGCACATCAACAACACGTTCGCGAAGATCGGCGCCCGGCACCGCGCGGAAGCGGTCCGGTACGCGTACCGCAAGGGGATCGCGTCAGATACGTAGCTCGGCGACGACCGGGCGGTGATCGCTCCCGGTCGGGCTCATCACCCAGGCCTTCGTCGGAGTGACGCCACGCACCAGGATGTGGTCGATCCGCGCCATCGGGAACTTCGACGGCCAGGTGAACCCGAACCCGGTACCGGCCGCGCCCTGCGCCGACCGGAGACCGGCGGTCAACGGGGCGAGACTGCGGTCGTTCGCCGTACCGTTGAAGTCGCCCATCACGATCACGCCGGCCAGCTTCTCGCTCGCGATCTGCCGGCCGAGCGCCTTGATCGTGTCGTTGCGCTGATCCGACGTGAACCCGCTGGTGCCGACCCGAACCGAGGCGAGATGCGCGACGTACACGGCCACCTTGCCTTCCGGCGTGCTGACCTCGGCACGCAGCGCCCGCGTCCACTTGAAGCCGACGTCGACGGACTTGGTCTCCACCACCGGGTACTTCGACCACAGGGCGACCGTGTCGCGGGACACCTCGTACGGGTACTTCTTCGCGAATGCGGCCTTGTAGACCTTCAGATCCGCTGACGTGAGTTCCTCGAGCGCCATCACGTCCGCATTCGCGGCGAGCAGGTCCTGCGCGGTGGTCTTCGGGGCCGGGTTGGCGGCGTCGACGTTGTGGGTCAGCACCCGCAGGTCGTACGCGCCACCGCCGCCCTTGCCCGGGACCAGCAGGTCGCCGAACATCAGGCTCCAGACCAGCAGCGGAACCAGCAGCGCGACGCCGGCGATCGCGGATCGCCGTACCAGCGCGGCCACTCCGAGCACCGGCACCGCGAGACCGACCCAGGGCAGGAACGTGTCGAGCAGGCTGCCGAGGTTGCCGACCGAGTTCGGAACGTAACGGTGGAACATCAGCGGCAGCGCCGACAGGATCGCCAGCACCGCGATCACCCGCCCACGCCGCCACGCCCCACCCTTCCTACGGCGCCGCGAACCCGTCCGCGACGGCGCGGCTTTACGGGTGGCGACAGCGGTCTGGCGGTCCGGCATGCAGCGATTGTTGCGGACACCCGGCCCGGACCAAAGCCCGTGCCCGGTCAAGTACCGCGATTTCATCCGTACGGACGACCGGCCGGACCGGAATGATGAGGCCGCGGTGATGCGGACGGCGTGATGAGGATGGCGTGAGAGGGCTGGTGCCTGCGGGTGACACCAACCACAATGCGGGTATGGCGTCCGCGCAGATCACCGAACCGTTCGTCGTCAAGAGCCGCGGCCTTGGCACGACGCGGACCGCGCTCGCGCTCGGCACGGTGATCTTCGCGTTGATGGTGGCGCTCACGCTCGGCATCGTGATCGTTCAGACACTGCGCGGCGCGTCGATCCGGGAACCACTCGAAGCGGTCTGGCTGGCGTGGGGCGGTACCCCGCTGATCTTCGCGGTCGGTCTCCCGATCCTGCTCCTGGTCGGGGCGATCACGGCGCTCGAGGAGCGGCGTGAGGACGACAACGACGACGTACTGCTGACCGTCGACGACGACGGGATCTACCTCGGCGGCGAGCAACCACGCACGATCCCCTGGGGCGAGATCCGCGGCGTCTGCCGACTGGAACGCCAGGGCGTGAACGGCGAGGGCGAGGAGACGTGGGAGCCGCGTCTCGTCGTGATGCTGCTCGACGAGGAGGCGCTCCCCCGCAGTACCAAGGCCTGGGGCCCGTCCTGCCCGTGGCCCGGCACGCATGAGGTCCTCGGCCGCACCCTCCCGTACGACGAGCTCGTCACCGCCGTCACGCAGCACGCACCCCACGTCCCCGTCACCAATCGCGGACGGGTCACGGACTGATCGGGGGTTAGCGTCGGGTGCATGACGGCTCCCGACATCAACAGCCCTGAAGAACAGGCCCGGTACCAGCGCGGGCACGAGGTCCTCTCCAGCATCGACGGCGGCGGCGCGCCGGCCGTCATGGACAGCCTCGCCGACATCGCCCCGGCCCTCGCCCACCACATCGTCGCCTTCGGCTTCGGCGACCTCTACTCACGCCCGGCCCTCGAACCCCAGCAACGCCAACTCATCACCCTCGGCATCCTGGCCGGCCTCGGCGGCTGCGAACGCGAGCTAGAGGTCCACATCCAAACGTCCCTGAACGTCGGCCTGACCCCCGAACAAATCGTCGAAACCTTCATCCACACCGCCGGCTACGCAGGCTTCCCCCGAGCCATCAACGCGATCGCCGTAGCCAAACAAATCTTCACCACCAAAGGCCTACTCCCCCTAACCCCTGACCCCACCGCCGCCGAGTCGTGAGCCAAGGCTGCAATCCACCAACCAAACCCCACGACTCGAAGCCCGCCCCACCAACCACCCACCACGACTCGACAACCAACGACCCCGCTCCCACGGCTGATCCCCGAGACGAGTCCCGCGACCAATGTCCCCGCCGACCGCAGCCTCCTCGAGCGCGTCGCACAAAGGCGGACCGCCAGCACTCACAATGGTTCTTGGTTCCCGCCTGCGCGGTCCTTTCTGAGCGTGGGTGACGACGTGTCGGTCGCCTTGGTGAGTGGCGGGGTCCGCGGTCGAGCCGGCGCCAAGCCAGCAGGCGGCGTACTGCGGGAGTTGGCGCGCGTGACGCTGCGTGCGGTGTTAGCTCTGCGCGGCGAGGAGTTTCTGTAGGTCGTCGAGGACTGCCATGGCGCCGATGGGGCCGAGGCCGAGGAACCAGACTTCGTCGTCCACGCGGGCGGACTTGCCGGACTTGACCGCGGGGAGGGTCTTCCACAGGTTGCCGTTGACAACCTTGTTCTCGTCCGTGGTGTCGGGCTTGCCGTAGCTGGAGTAGAAGATCCAGTCGCCGGTGGCCTGGCCGATGTTCTCCTGGGAGACCTCGACAGCGAGGTCCTGCACGTCCTGGACCTTCGGCCGCGGCAGCCCGATGTCCTTCAGGATCACGCCGATGAAGGAGAGGTTGCCGTACAGCCGGATCTCGCCCGGACGGAACCGGACCAGCGAGATCGTCGGCGATCCCTGGACCTTCGACTTCACCTCGTCGGCGCGCTTCTGGTAGTCGTTCAGCAGCCCGGTGGCCTTGTCTTCCTCACCGACCGAGTCGGCGACCAGCAGGAAGTTCTCCTTCCACGGGAACCCGGGCCGGATGCTGAACACCGTCGGCGCGATCGCGCTGAGCTTGTCGTACAGGTCGTTGGCGCGCAGCTTGCTGCCGAGGATCAGGTCCGGCTTCAGCGCGGCGATCGCCTCGAGGTTCAGCTGGCTGATCCCACCGACGGTCTTGATCCCCTGCGCCTTGTCCGCGAGGTACGACGGTACGCCGCTCTGTCCCGCGGTCGTCGCCATCCCGACCGGCGTGATCCCGAGCGCGAGCACGTCGTCCAGCTCGCCGCTGTCCAGCACGACCACCCGCGAGGGCTTCTTCTCCAGCTTGGTCTCGCCGAGGGCGTGCGTCACCGTCCGCGGGAACGCGCCCGCCGCGGCGTCCGAGCCGAGTTTGGCGGTCGCCGTGTCGGCGGTGGAGAACAGCCGCCCGCCGGTCGCGACCTCCTTGTCCCCCACCCCGGTGTCCGCGTTCTTGGCGTCTCCGCCACCACACCCGGCCAGCACCAGTACGGCGGCCGACACGACGATCCCGATCAGCTTCTTCACGGAGGTTGACCCTACAACAACTTTGGTTAGGCAGTCCTAACCAGGTCCACCTGCTGATCGGCCGCCAACTCGACGGCCCGCTCTCCCGAGGGCAGCGCGATCCGATACGTTCCTGCGACCGACGCCCGTACGACGGCCTCGGTGAGCACACCGTCACGCCAGGAGACGTCGAACACCAGCCCGCCACGGGCCCGCAACCCGCGGAACGCCCCGTCCGGCCACTCGGCCGGCAGCGCGGGCAGCACCCGGATCACGTCGGTGTGGCTCTGCAGCAGCAGCTCCGGGATGCACCCGGTGATCCCGAAGTTCGCGTCGATTTGGAAGATGTCACCGTCGCGCGACATCAGGTTGTCCGATACCAACCGGCTCAGATAGTCCTGGATCACCGCGACCGCGCGAGCAGGCTCGAAGAGCCGCGCCCACAGCGCCACCAACCACGCGGCCGTCCAACCACCGTTCACAGCACCATCGGTCCGCGTCTCCAACGAGGTACGGGCGGCCGCGGCCCACTCCGGCGTACGCAACGGATCGATCTCCGCACCGGGATACAGGCCGTACAGATGCGACTGGTGACGATGATGGATCTCGGAAGGCTCCCAGTCCGTCGGCCACTCGTGCAGCCGCCCGTCCGGAGTCACCTGCACCTGAGGCAGCCGCTCCCGCGCCGCCGCCGCGCGTTCTGCCAGCGACGACGAGAGCCCCAGTACGCGTTCCGCCTCGGCCAGGTTCGCGAAGAGCTCGCGGATCAGCCAGATGTCGTACGTCGACGTGAGATCGACGGATGCCTTCTCGCCGGAGGGCAACACGAAATGATGCTCCGGAGCGGTCGACGGAATGAACTGCAGCACGCCATCGTCGTCCTCCACCAGCATTGCCAGCACGAACTCCGCCGCGCCGGCGATCACCGGATAGGCCCGCTCCCGCAGAAAGTCCGCATCCAGCGTGAATCGGTAATGCTCCATCAGGTGCGCCGTCAGCCACACCCCACACGTCGCACACATCGCCCAGACCGGATCGTCCCCACCCTCACCGACGGGCCACGTCGCGCGCCAAATGTCGGAGTTGTGGTGCGAGACCCAGCCCGGCGCGTCGTACAGGATCCGCGCCGTCTCGGCGCCCGACTCGGCCAGACCCTCGAGCAGATCGGTCAGCGGGTCGAAGCACTCGCTCAGCCCAGTGAGGTCGGCGAGCCAGTAGTTCATCTGGGTGTTGATGTTGTTGGTCCAGTCGCTGGCCCACATCGGCCGGCGGTCCTGGTTCCAGATGCCCTGCAGATTGGCCGCCTGCGTCCCCGGGCGGGAGGACGCGATCAACAGGTAGCGACCGAGGTTGAACGCCAGCGCGACGAGATCCGGATCGTTGCCACCGGCAGCGACCGCCTTGATCCGCTCGCCGGTCGGCAGATCCACGGGTACGCCGAGTTCCAGCGCGGCCAGCCCGTACAGCGCGGCGTGGTCCTCGACGTGCCGCTCCCGAAGCCTGTCCACGGCAACCGCATCCAGGATCGCGACCGCCTCGCCGAGCGCCACCAACGGTTCCCGGCCGGGCGGCACGGACCACCCGGCGAAGGTGCTCGCCGCCGCCAGCGTCACGGTGACCCGCGAAGCCCCGCGGACCGCGACACCGGCGGCGGACGTCGTGACCGACCCGCCGTCGGAGAACGCTCGGAGCGCGACACCGAAGCCGATGCCACGCCCCTGCTCGTACCGGATCGGGTCCGGGCTGTCCCGGTACTCGATCGTCAGGTCGGACGGCGCGTGCCCGACGACACCATAGGTGCCATCGGCAACTTCCACACGCACCGGATGCTGACTCTCCAGCCCGAGATCGAGGTCGATCGCCCCGGGCCGGTCGGAGGTGATCGTCCAGACCAGCACCTGGTCCGGCGCGGACACGAAGGTCTCGCGCCGGAACAGGGTGCCGTCCACTGTGTATTCCACACCGGCGATACCGGTCGTGAGATCCAGCCCGCGACGGTAATCAGTCGCCGTACCCACCGACCGGATCACCAGATCGGCCAGCGGCTGGTACGACTCGACCAGCGGCCCCTGTAACGCCCGGGTCCGCTCGGTCGCCGCGAGCTGATCCCGGTCCGCCAGCAGCAACCGGCGTACGTCGGCCAGCACCGCCGGACCGTCCGTGACGGTCAGCTGCCGTGGACCGTCTCCCGACCAGACGTCGTCGAGGTTGAGCGCGATCCGCTCGTCGGCGACCCGGCCGTACACCTTGGCGCCGAGGTGCCCGTTGCCCAGCGGCAACGCCTCGAACCAGTCCGGTGCGGGAGTGCGGAACCACAGTTCGTCGGTCATGGGGCCTCCCGGCCTGGACCGAGGAGCGGAGGGAGCCCGGTCGCGGGGTCCCCGGTCTGGACTGAGGAGCGCAGGGAGCGCAGCGACCGGAGCGACGAGGGAAGACCGGGAACCAGACCCCGCGACCTGCCGCGCGCCAGCGCGGCATCCAACGCAGCGACCGGAGCGACGAGGGAAGGCCGGGAGTTACAGCCCCATGACCCGCCGCGCCGGAGGCGTGGCATCGGTACAGACATGGAGAGTTACTTGCTCCCGCTCTTGTACTTGTCGTAGGCCTGCTGGTTGATCTCCAGGTACCGCGGCATCCCGGTGCTCTCCAGACCCTTCACGTACGCGTCCCAGTCGGTGTCGATGTTCTTCGACCCGGTGATGAACGCCAGCTGGTTCTGGTTCACGTAGTTGCTCAGGTTGGTCTGCAGCGTCGCGAGCTCACCGCTCAGGCTCGGGTCCGGCCAGACCGACGTACCCGGAAACCACTGCGCCTTGTCCTCGTGACCCTCGTACTGCTTGGTGGCCTCGAACAGCCGCCGCTCCAGTCCGGCGCCGGTGTAGATGTCCTTCGGCACGACCTGCGCGTTCCGGTAGGCCAGCGTGTTGTTGTACTGGCCGAGGGCGCCCCAGCTGATGTTCTTCGGCGCGTCCTGCTTCGGCTTGTACATCGCCTTGGTGTTCGCGTCGAGCGCGATGTCACCGGCGGCGGGCTTGGTCCAGCCAACGTTCTCCGGACCCATGTTCGAGATCATCTGGCCCTCGTCGCTGAAGATCCAGTCCAGCATCTTGATCGCCGCGACCTGGGCCTCCTTGCTGGCCTTGTTCGTCAGCATGAACGTGTATCCGGTGGAGGTCGGGTGGTTGTAGCCGGTGTAGCTCTTACCTTCCGGACCGGTCAGCGGCGGTACGGCGTCGTACTGCTTGTCGCGCCCGTCCTTCGAGTCCAGCTGCACGAAGATGCCCGGCCACAGCACCGGCACCGAGCCCAGTACGACGGCCTTCGGGTTGTTGCCCTGGGCCTGCAGCGCCTGCGCGTTCTGGGTGAACGCGGCCTGGTCGATCAGCCCGTCCTTGTACAGCCCGTGGATGTACTTCAGGCCTTCCTTCCACTGGTCCGAGGTGACCGGCGTGACGACCTTGTCGCTGTTCAGCGTGATCAGCGACCGGACGCCGTTGTTCGCACCGACCGGGTCGTAGGCGAACGCGTTCATCAGGTACGCGATCAGGCTGCTGTCCTGGACGTCGGTGGTCATCGGGATCTCGTCGGCCTTGCCGTTCCCGTTCGGGTCCTTGGTCTTGAACGCCTCGAGGACCTTACGCAGGTCGTCGGTGGTCTTCGGCACCTGCAGACCGAGCTTCTTCAGCCAGGTGCTGTTGATCCACAGCTTGTCCGGGTAGGTGCAGTGGAAGCAGTCCGCCCACTGCGGCAGCGCGTAGATGTGACCGTCGGGCGCGGTCGACATCTCCTTGTACTCCTTGTTGGAGTCCAGCGCCTTCTGGATGTTCGGCGCGTTCTCCTTGATCAGGTCCTCGAGCGGCACCGCGACGCCCTGCTGACCGAGCTTCAGCACCTCCGCCTGGGTGAACGCGTCGACCCACGGGATCAGGAAGAACAGGTCCGGGTAGTCGCCACTGGCCAGCGAGATCTGCCGCTTCTCCTTGGCCGGACCGGCGTCGTACGTCGTGGTCTGCCAGCGGAACTGGATCTTGAACTTGTCGCTGATGATCTTGGTCACCTGGTTGGTGTCCATGTTGGTGCTCTGGTCGGACGGTGTGAAGGTGTCGATGACGACCTTCCCGTCGGCCGACGTCTCGTTCGCCGCACCCTTGGACCCTTTGTCCGAGCTGCAGGCGGCCAGGGCCAGGGCGCCGGCGGCTGCCAGCGCGACGACCTTGCTCACGGATGAGCGCATTGCGGTGTTCCTCTCTGAAATGGGCTGCGTTCAGCCCTTGACCGCGCCGACCATCACGCCCTTGGTGAAGTGGCGGGCGACGAACGGGTAGATGACCAGTACGGGCAGGCTCGAGATCACGATCAGCGCGTACTTGAGGACGTTGGCCAGCTGTTGCTGTTCGAGCTGCTGCGCCAGGCTCGTCGTGGTGGTGGACCCGGTAAGGGTGTTCAGGATCAGTACGTTCCGCAGCACGATCTGCAGCGGGTACAGACCCGGGTCCTTGAGGTAGATGAGGGCGTCGAAGTAGCTGTTCCACTGGAAGATCGCGTACATCAGCGCGATCACGGCGATCACCGGCTTGGACAGCGGCAGCACGATCGACCACAGGAACCGCAGGTCGCCGGCGCCGTCGATGGTCGCGGCCTCGTAGAGCTCGTCCGGGATCGTCGAGCGGAAGAACGTCCGCGCGATGATCACCTGCCAGACCCCGATCGCGCTCGGGATCACCATCGCCCAGCGGGTGTTCAGCATCCCGAGGTCCTGGACCACCAGATACGTCGGGATCAGACCGCCGGAGAACAGCATCGTGAAGATCAGCACGCTCATGATCACGTTCCGGCCGAAGAACGTCCGGCGCGACAGCGGGTACGCGATCGCGATCGTCAGCGTGACGCTGATCAGGGTCCCGCCGATCGCGTAGATGAACGAGTTCAGGTAGCCCTTCATGATCAACGGATCGCTGAAGGCCTCTTTGTACGCGCGGATACTCGGCTCGATCGGCCAGAGCAGCACGCGGCCGGCGCTCACCGCCGACGGGCTGCTGAACGAGTTCGCGACGATGTAGATCAGCGGTACGGCGACCACGATCAGCGCCAGCCAGAGCATGATCTTCACGCCGACGAGGAAGATCTTGTCCGCGCGCGTCTCCTCGATCGTCGTGCGCTGCGATTCGTGCTTGCGCGCCGCCGTACGCCGGAATCCTTGCAGTGTCACGCTCATGACCAGAGTCCGTTTCCGGTGATGCGCTTGGCGGCGAAGTTCACGCCGAGCAGCAGGAAGAGGTTGATCACCGAGTTGAAGAGCCCGATGGCGGTCGCCATGCTGAAGTCGGCGTTCAGCAGACCGGTCTTGTAGACGTAGGTCGCGATGATCTCCGACTGTGCGGTGTTCAGCGGGTTCTGCAGCAGGAACGCCTTCTCGAAGCCGATCGACATGATGTTGCCGACGCCGAGCACCAGGATGATCACCGCGGTCGGCATGATCCCGGGCAGGTCGACGTGCCGGATCCGCTGCAGCCGGCTGGCGCCGTCGATCCGCGCCGACTCGTGCAGCGCCGGGTCGATCCCGGCGAGCGCGGCCAGGTAGATCACCGCGGAGTACCCGGTGGTCTGCCAGACGTCCGACCAGACGTAGATGTGCCGGAAGTAGTCCGGCCGGCCGAGGAAGTCGATCTGCGGTACGCCGAACAGGCCGATCGCGTCGTTCACGAACCCGAGCCGCGGCGACAGCACCAGGATGGTCATCGACACCACCACGACGGTGGAGATGAAGTACGGCGCGTACGTCACCAGCTGCACGAGCTTCTTGAACCGCCCGTTGCGGATCTCGTTCAGCGCGATCGCCAGGATGATCGGGATCGGGAAGCTCGCCAGGACGGTGTAGACCGACAACAGGAAGGTGTTCTTCACCAGGGTCCAGAACACCGGGTTGGCGAAGAACAGCTCGAAGTTGCGGAAGCCGACCCAGTCACTGCCCCACGGGCCCTTGACCGGGCTGTAGTTCTTGAACGCGATCACCGCGTTCGCGATCGGGATGTACTTGAAGATCACGAAGTACGCGAGCGGTACGACGACCAGCAGGTACAGCTGCCAGTGCCGTCGCAGACTGCGCCGGGCCTGGGTCCGGCGACTCGTTCGCGGTGGTCTCCGGACGGCCCCGTCCGCCGCCCGCGGCGCCGGTGCCGACGGCGCCGGTTTCACCTCGAAGGTTGCGCTCACTCCGCATCCTTTCCCTCACGCGCTGGAGTGGAACCGATATCCGATAGGATCTCGGGTTTCGCTATCCCGGAGAATGACACAGATCCCAGGACAGCGGAAGACTTACCGCGCCGGTCGATACCGGACGGTGACCGAGACGCCCAGATCCCTTGCAGACAAGGGCTTTCCGGCGTTGCCCCCAGCAACTACCGGATCCCCGAACGCCGAATGATCCGGTGGCTGACCACCGGATCCGGGCATACCTCGACCTAGCCCGGAGTCGCTCTGAGCCACCGACACCGGACCGATCCACAATTTATTTCTGCCGTTAACTATATGGCAGTCAACCCGCCCACAACGCCTTATGTCAAGACCTGATCTCGGCCAGCTGCGCCCGGGCGTCGTCCTCGTGCGGTCGTCCCGGGACGAACCGCGTGACCGCCCACGAACGCGCCATCGTGTCAGCTTGGGATAGTGAGGCATGGGGCTTGTGGTGCGGGATGGGCGGGTGGTTGTTGGTGGGGTTGAGGTTGGGTGGACCGGGATGCGGTGGTGGGACGAGGCGGACGGCACTCGGCTGTATCTACTGACGGGCGGTGTCGCGCCGGAGTATCAGGGGCGCGGACATGGGCGGCGGATCCTGGCGTGGCAGGAGGAGCAGGCTCGCGAGCATGCGTCCGGATACCCGGGTACGCCGATGTTCGGGACCAACCCCGTCTCGGACCGGGACGTGGCGCTCGTGCTGGCGGCCGGTTATCGGGTGGCGTTCACTCGAGTGCGTATGACGATGGCGTTGGGCGACTCACCGGTGCCCGGATTACCCGCGGGGGTCGAGTTGCGGCCGGCGTCGGCGGCGGATCATCGGGCGGTGTTCGCGGCGAACGCGGAGGTGTTCGGCGGTAGTTCGCTCGGGTATGTGCAGGACTCGTTCGAGGAGTTCGAGCGGGATGCGGCCGACGACTTTCCGGACCACGGTCTGTGGTCGCTCGCCTGGGACCGGGACCGGCTGGCCGGTTGGGTGGTCAGCGGCCGGGACGACACTCCGTGGGTCGGCGTGCGGGCGGACTGGCGGCGCCGTGGGCTGGCGTCGGCGCTGCTGCGCGTCAACCACGCCGCGTTGTGGAGGTCCGGCGTACGGCGGGCATCGTTGTGGACCGTGCTGGAGAACCCGACCGGGAGCGTGGCGCTGTACGAGAGCGTTGGGTACCGGATTGTCGAGCGGCAGTCGCGGTACCGGAAGCCTGTCCGGGGTCAGGGAGGAACCTGACCCGACCATCACGGGGGAACGGCCGGGCCAGGCACTCTCGATACTACCCCTGATCAGCAAGGACAGGTGTGTAATTCGGAGGCAGACGCGCCGGGTACTCGCCTACTCTGAGCGCCATGCGAACTCGCTCCTGAACGCGCACCCCGCGGCACCGGCACTGTCCGGCCCCGGCGCGTGCGCCACGTCAAGCGTTTGACCGCGCTCATACACCCCGGTCGCGCTTCGTCCTGCCCGCACACGCTTTCGGGAGCACCCCACAATGCCTGCCCTTCGGTCCGCCGACCCTGTCCGGACGTACTACGTCTACAACGCCGCCTGGTCGTTCCTCTTCGCCCTGTCCTTCACCCTCAGCGCGGTGTACTACGTCCGCGACGCCGGGCTGAACCCACTCCAGATGGTCCTGGTCGGGACCACCCTGGAGCTCGCCTGCTTCCTGTTCGAGATCCCGACCGGGATCGTCGCCGACCTGTACAGCCGCCGGCTCTCGATCGTGATCGGTTTCGTACTGATCGGTGCCGGATTCCTGCTCCAGGGGCTGGTGCCGGCGTTCGTGGCGATCCTCGCCGCCCAGGTGCTGTGGGGAATCGGCTACACGTTCACCTCCGGCGCCGACCAGGCCTGGATCACCGACGAGATCGGCACCGAGCGGGCCGGCCGGGTGTTCGTCCGGGCGCAGCAGTTCGAGCTCGGCGGGACGATCGCCGGTACGGTCACGGCCGGCGCTCTCGGGCTGATCAGCCTCCCGCTACCGATGGAGCTGTCGGGCGCCGGCATGATCCTGCTCGCGCTGCTGCTCGCGGTGTTCATGCGCGAGCAGAACTTCCACCGCACGCCACGCGAGGAGCGCGAGACGTTCCGGCACCTCGCGGACACGTTCAAGAGCGGCCTCGACGCGGCCCGCCGGCGTCCCGTCGTACGCACGCTGGTGATCATCAGCCTGATCGCCGGCCTGTCGAGTGAGGCGTTCGACCGGTTGTGGTCGGTGAAGATCCTGACCTTCACCTTCCCGACCGTGTTCGGTACGTCGGACCCGGCGTTCTGGTTCACCGTCCTCGCGCTGGCCGGCACCGTCCTCTCGCTGGCCACGTCGGTCGCGCTCAACCGGTTCTCCCCCGAGCGCCTGCAGGCGACCCATCCGACCGGAATCCTCGCGACGCTCGCGCTTCTGCAGGTGATCGGTGTGATCACGTTCGCCCTGGTCGGCAACCTCTGGCTCGCACTGGCCGCGATGTGGATACGGACGATCGGCGACACGCTCGCGCACCCGATCCAGTCCGCCTGGCTGAACCGGCACGTCGACTCCCGCTGGCGGGCGACGGTGATCTCGATGGTGTCCCAGGCGAACGCGATCGGTCAGGTCGCCGGCGGCCCACCGCTGGGCGCCCTCGGCCGCACGTCGCTCCGCGGCGCCCTGCTCGCGTCCGGCCTGATCCTGACCCCGATCCCCGCACTGTTCCTGCGCCTCACGTCCGCGCGAGCGGCGAAGGCGGACCGCCAACACTCACCAACCGCGTCCAGCGTCGACTCGACCGACTAGCCGCAGCGTCAGCCGCGGCGGTTCGGCAGGGTTGGTGAGTGGCGCAGGTCCGGGTCAGTCCTCGACGTTGATCCGGACCTCGGCGCGGCGGTTGTCGTACGACGACTTGATCAGGCTGGCGACCGTGGTGACGAACAGCGTGCCGACGATGAAGCCGAGCGAGGTCAGGATCCCGATGTGCGGCAAATGGATCGCGCCGATGTCGTCGATGTGCGAGCCGTGCAGCGCCTCGATGATCAGCTTCACACCGATGAAGGCGAGGATCACCGACAGGCCGACGTTCAGGTAGACGATCCGCTCCAGCAGGCCGCCGATCAGGAAGTACAGCTGCCGCAGCCCCATCAGCGCGAACGCGTTCGCGGTCAGCACGATGTAGGCGTCCTGGGTGAGCCCGAAGATCGCCGGGATCGAGTCGAGCGCGAAGATCACGTTCGCCATCCCGATCGCGGAGATGACGATCACCAGCGGCGTCAGCAGCCGCTTGCCGTTGTCGCCGCGCGTCGTCAGGTTGGCGCCGTCGTAGTCGTGCGAGATCGGCAGCACCTTGCGGAGCCCGCGCAGTACGGCGTTCTCCTGGAAGTCGGCGTCGTCGTTCTCGCCCTCGAGCGCCAGCCGGATCGCGGTGTACACCAGGAACGCACCGAAGATGTAGAACACCCAGCTCGCCGCGGAGATCGCCGCCGCGCCGGCCAGGATGAAGATCGCCCGGAGCAGCATCGAGACCACGATGCCGATGTACAGCACCTTGTCCTGCGCCAGGCTCGGGACCGCGAACCGGGCCATGATGATCACGAAGACGAAGAGGTTGTCGACGCTCAGGCTGTACTCCGTGATGTAGCCGGCGACGAACTCGCTGCCCGACTGTCCCGGGCTGAAGAGGAACAGCCCGAGCGCGAAGAGCCCGGCCAGACCGACGTAGAACAGCACCCAGCGGGTCGCGTCCTTGATCGTCACGGTGTGGTTCCGGCGCGCGATGACGACCAGGTCGAACGCGACGATCGCGAGCAACCCGACGATCGTCAGCACCCAGACAACGGGTGGCATGACTGAAACCATGACGAACCTCCGGACGTCGGCGTACCGCTAGCGTGGTCCGGAGGTCTCTCCCACCCGCTCGGCCGACTCGACCGGAACGGGCCGGCAGCACCGGTTCGGCCGCCCAGGCCTCCCGTGATGACGACACTGCCGTGTCGGACCCGCACCGCGAGGGCGGGGTCCGAGAGGAATACTCCCCTCCTCAAACGCACCAAGTGTATCCGGTGCCGATCGAAACCACCGTTCGGCAGGTCACATCCTGGAGCGTCCATCAGATCGTATACCGCATACTGCCTGCACGGCTAGCCCGCCGCGTGGTCCAGATGGTTGTGGAGATAAAGGTCGCGGAGCAGGCAGATCTCCGCGCCATGATGGACGATCTCGACGTTGCAGTAGAGGATCTTCTTCGCCATCGGCGCGTCGGCGAACGCGGGTGGATACCCCTGCGGTTCGCCGAGTCCCGCCGTACCGAGCCGACGGACGCCGTCGACGAAGGCCGCGTACTCCACGTCGAACTGCCGCAGCGCCTCCCCCGCGGTCCCGGCGTACGGGTAGGTGTCGATGATCGACTCCTCGCCCCCGAAGTACCGCCCATTCGTGGCGGCCAGCCCGCCGATCAGATGCGCGATCCGCCACGCGATCGTCGTGACCGGCTCGGGGTCGTGCGGCGGCTCGGCGTAGTCCATCGTGAAGTCGCCCGATCCGAACGAGATCGGCGCCGAACTCTCGCCGCGCCGGCTGACCGTCCAGCAACCGGGCAACGGCTGCCAGAAGTACTCGTCGTCAGTCAGCCCGTCCAGCCGCGGGCGGAGGCGCTCCCGCCAGTGTGTGTCGAGCTGGTCGGCCACCTCTGCACCCCAGTCCACATCCATGCGCAGACCGTAGTCGCATCGGAGATCATGAGACACTGATGTCTCACATGAGCTATACTTGCCTCATGGCTGTTGATCGAGATCAGGTACTGCGCTCCGCCGCGAGCCTGCTGATGCGCAAGGCGACCGCAACGATGGACGAGGTCGCGCGGGCCGCCGGCATCAGCCGCGCCACGCTGAACAGGCAGTTCGCCGGGCGGGACGCGCTGGTGCGCGCGCTCGAGGAGCTCGGGATCACCGAGTGTGAGACCGCGATCGACAACGCCGCCGTCGACGACGGGCCGGCCACCGACGCGTTCCGCCGCCTGGTGCGCGAGATCGAGCCGGCCGCCGGACTGCTCGCGTTCCTGTACTCCGAGAACCAGCTCTTCGAGGGCGACGAGCAGAACGAGGGCTGGGCCCGGATCGACGCCCGCCTGGTCGGACTGTTCCGCCGCGGCCAGGAAACCGGCGAGTTCCGGATCGACCTCAGCCCCGTCTGGCTGACCGAAGCGCTGTACGGCCTGCTGGTCTCCGGCGCCTGGGCGGTCGTCGAAGGCCGGGTCGCCCGCAACGACTTCACACCGAATATCGCCGAGCTGCTGCTCGGCGGCGCTGTCCGGAGAAACGAATGACGCAACAGATCTCACCCAAGACTTCACCCAAGGACTTACAGGGGGCCGGCACCATGTCGCGGTCGGGGCGCTGGATGGCGCTCTCGGTCCTCGTTCTCGCCGTGCTCCTGGTCGCCGTGGACGCGACCGTGCTCGGCCTGGCAACGCCCTTCCTGACCGAGGATCTGCAGCCGTCGGGCACCCAATTGCTGTGGATCGGCGACGCGTACTCGTTCGTGCTCGCCGGACTGCTCGTGTCGATGGGCAGCCTCGGCGACCGGATCGGCCGTAAGCGCATCCTGCTGATCGGCGCGACGGCGTTCGGCGCACTCTCCGTGCTGAACGCGTACGCCGGTTCGGCGGAGCTGATGATCGTCGCTCGGGCGCTGCTCGGTGTCGCGGGCGCGACGCTGATGCCGGCCACGCTCGCCCTGATCCGCAACCTGTTCGTCGACGCCCGCGAGCGCAGCCTCGCGATCGGTATCTGGGGCGCGGCCGCCTCGGCGGGGATGGCGGTCGGACCGATCGTCGGCGGGGTCCTGCTGGAGCACTTCTGGTGGGGCTCGGTGTTCCTCATCAATCTGCCGGTGATGGCGATCCTGGTGGTCGTCGGCGCCAAACTGCTGCCGGAATCACGCAATCCGAACCCGGGTCCGTGGGACCTGATCAGCGTCGTCCTGTCGATGGCCGGAATGATCGGCGTGGTCTATGCGATCAAGGAATTCGCGGCCCACGGATTTGCCTGGGTATCGCTCGGTTCGGCGCTCGTCGGCGCGCTCGCGTTGTACGGATTTGTCCGGCGGCAGCGCCGACTGCCGATTCCCTTGCTGGATCTCCGGTTGTTCCGGAGTCGCGGATTCAGTAGCGCCGTGCTGGCCGATCTGTTGACCATTCTCGGACTGTCGGGTCTTATTTTCTTCCTGTCGCAGTACCTGCAACTCGTGCGGGATCTCCGGCCGATCGAGGCCGGGCTCGCTGAGCTGCCGGCCGCGATCGGATCGGTGGTCGCCGGGCTGCTCGCGGGTCGGGCCGCACGACGTTTCTCGGTGCGCGCGGTCGTGGCCGGTGGCCTGGCGGCGATCGGGCTGGCGCTCGCCTCGCTGACGACGATCAGTCACTCGACCGGCTATCCCCTGCTGGGTACGGCGTTGCTCGTGGTCGGTGCCGGTGCCGGGTTCTCGTTCACCGTCACGTCCGACGTGATCCTCGCCGCCGTACCGAAGGAGGAGGCCGGCGCTGCGGGAGCGGTGTCCGAGACGGCGTACGAGCTCGGTACGGCGCTCGGTATCGCGCTGCTCGGGTCGATTGTCACCGGCATCTATCGCAACTTCCCGAGTCCGGCGGGGACGCCTACGACCGCGCACGAGTCGCTGGGCGGAGCGGTCGAAGCGGCCGCCCACCTTCCGCCGGACGCCGCGGCCGCTCTGCTCGACGCTGCCCGGCAGTCCTTCGCGAACGGCGTGGCGACTGCCGCCGGCGTCGGCGCCGTCGTCCTGCTGGCCACCGCGGTCGCCGCCTGGTTCCTGCTCCGCGGTCAATCCCTGGGCACCGAACAAGCGACCGACTGAACGATCTCCCCGTGAATCGCAGGCAAAAAGTTCCCGTTTCTTTGCTAGGTGCTGGGAGATAGCGCCGAATCGGAGTACAAAGAACTTCTGTAGGTCTTTGTCCGCCCCTAGGCCTAGGAGGATTTGTCATGGCCGGATTCAACGGCGCAGCATCGTGGTTCTGTTGCGGAAACGCGTGGGGACCTTGTGGGAGCGCGGGCCACGGCGCCTGCGGAACCTGTAACTCGGGAAGTCTCCAGCACGCCTGGCCGAACACGTCCGACGCGTGTTACGCCATCACCCGACCGGATTCCTGCGGGTTCACCGGGATGTCCCGGCGAACCTGCGGTTACCGGCACGCCATCACCAATTTGTGCACCGGAAAACGCGTCACCTCGTCGATCGCGGACTGCGGTCCACAGACCGACCTGTTCTGCGGGCAACGTGCCTGCTGCGGCGGTACGTGCGCGACCAACCGGCTCGTCGACCTCACTCCGGCCGCGTTCACCGCGATCGGTGGGAGTCTCAGCGCCGGCCTGATCCCCGCCAACATCAACGTCGGATGAGGAGGGAGCTGAGATGACCACCACCATGGATCGCCGTTCCCTGCTCACCCGCGCCGCCCTCGGTGCGACCGGCCTGGTCGCCGCCAGTGCGATGGGCTCGCTCGCGCCGGAGGCCGCGTTCGCCACCACGACACAGTCCTTCGACGCGGGCCAGCCGGACCCGAACTTCGCCGAGGGTCTCGTCACCGGCCGGAACCGGGATCTCCTGCAGGTGCAGGGATCCGACGGCCGGCTGCACCGGATCCAGCTGACCGACGCGACCAGCGTCTGGAAGCTCCGCCCGACCACGATCAACCAGGCCAAGATCGGCGACGGCCTGTACGCCCGCGGCGTGCTGCTGCCGGACGGGATCCTGGCCGCGGAAGCGGTCTGGGTCAACATCGTCAACCTGACCGTCGCGATCACCTCGCTCGGCAAGGACAGCATGCATCTCGACCACCACGGCCAGAAGGTCGTCGGGCACGTCCAGCCGGGCACCACCGCCGCCGCGTACAACGGCACCCCGGCGGTCTCGGACCTGTCGATGCTCAAGGTCGGCCGGCACGCGCAGGTGATCGGCGCCTGGCGACCGGGCACCAACGAGATCGACGTCGCGACCATCTACACGTCGAACTGACATGGGTATCGCACACATAGCGGCCGCACAGCCGCTCCTCATCGGATTGCTCCTGCTCTGGTCGTCGTACGGCAAGTTCGCCGATCCGAAGCAGGCCGAGCGTACGGCGTTACCGCGACTCGTCGGCGAGGGTCGCGCAATCACGGCGTACCGGACCGTTGCCGGGGTCGAGGCGTTGGTTGCCTTGGCTCTGCTACTGCCACCGGTGTGGACCGTCGAGGCGATCGCCGCGGTGGTCCTGGCCGCGGGCTTCACCGGCTTCCTGATCTACTCGAAGGTCGTCGTCCCCGAGGCCTCGTGCGGCTGCCTGAAGGCGTCGGCGAAACCCGTCGGCGGGCGCGCGATCGGCCGTGCTTTGTTGCTGCTGGCAACAGCGGTCCTGGCGGCGACGGCCTCGTCCGGTTGGTGGTCGGCCGGCTCGGCCCTCGCGGTCCTGGTCGTCGAGGCGGCCGCGTTCGCGATGCTGTCCGCCGAGCTCGACCAGTACTGGCTGCTCCCGCTCCGCCGCTTGCGGGTCCGACTCAGCCACCCGTACGCCGGTACGGAGTCCAGCACCGCACCACTCGCCGCGACCCAGCAGCGGGTGCTGCTGAGCCCGGCGTACCGCGCGGTCGACGGACTCCTGCATTCCGACATCCACGACTACTGGGACGACGAGGAGTGGCGCTTCGTGAGCTACGTCGCCACGTACGACGGCCGCCGGGCGACCGCCGTCTTCGCCGTCCCGCACCACGACTCCACGCCGGAGTCCATCCGGGTCGCCGTCGTCGACGAGACCTCGGGAGACACCCTCTACCGGCCGACCATGCTCGCCACGACTGCGTAGCTGCAGGCCATCACAATCGCAGTCCGCCGCTCCCGTCACGCTCTGCGGGGCGGGAGCGGTCGCATTGTGATGGCCTGGCGATCCGCGCTGTTGACAGTCGGCGTTATAGTTAGGAAGCTTTCCTAATAGTTAGTCCCCTGCAGCTCCTCCGCCCCGGAAACCCAGGAGACCTCATGAACCCCCGCTCGATCGCGGCGGCGCTGGCGCTCGCCGTCGGCGCGCTCACGCTGAACGCTCCCCCGCCCGCCACCGCGGCGGCCACCGACTACGAGGCCGAGGACGCGACCATCTCCCAAGGCGTCGTCGAGTCCAACCACTCCGGCTACACCGGCAGCGGTTTCGTCAACTACGACAACCTCGCCGGCGGTTACGTCGAGTGGACCGTGACGGCCCCGGCCGGTCCGGCCGACGTGACGCTGCGATACGCGAACGGTACGGCGGCCACTCGCCCGATGGACATCACCGTCAACGGCCAGCCCGGCGCGGTCGGCATCACGTTCCCGGGCACCGGCGCGTGGACGACCTGGCAGACCAAGACCGTCCGCCTGCAACTCACCGCGGGCACCAACAAGATCCGGGCCCGAGCGACGAGCACCGACGGCGGGCCGAACGCCGACAAGCTGACCGTCACGCCGACCACCGACGACAGTACGCCGCCGTCGGCGCCCGGGAACCTGACCGTCAACGACATCAAGTCGAACGCCGCGACGTTCCACTGGACCGCCGCGACCGATGACGTCGGCGTGGTCCGGTACGAGATCAACCGCGGTGGCAACGTCCTGAAGGTTGTCGACGGCAACACCCTGTCCGCGACCGTGGACACGCTGACCGCGAACACGGCGTACGACATCTCGGTCGGTGCGTTCGATGCCGCGGGCAACGCTTCGCAGCAGAGCAACGTGGTCACGTTCACCACGCCGGGCAGCAGCGACACGCAACCGCCGACCGTTCCCGGGAACCTGCGTTCGACCGGCAGCACCGCGAACAGCGTCTCGCTCGCGTGGAACGCGTCCACCGACAACAGCGGAAGCATCGCCGGGTACGACGTGTACCAGGGCAGCACGAAGGTCGCGTCGACCGGTTCGCTGACCGCGACCGTGACCGGGTTGACCGCGAACACGGAGTACACCTTCACCGTGAAAGCGCGGGACCCGGACGGTAACGCGTCCGCGGCGAGCAACGGGGTGACCGTCCGTACGTCGACCTCGGGGGCCGGTGGCATTCCGGCGTACGACAAGGACATCGCGAAGGTTGATCTGGGCTGGAGTGTGGCGCTCCTGCCGGACGGGTCCGCGCTGGTGACCGAGCGGGACCGGTTCGAGGTACTGCGGGTCACGGCGAGCGGGCAGAAGACGACGCTCGGGAAGGTGCCGGGCGTGGTCGCGACCACCGGCGAGGGCGGTCTGCTCGGGATCGCACTGTCGCCGAACTTCGCCGGCGACCACTGGGTTTACTTCTACCACACGGCCGCGGACGACAACCGGATCGTGCGGATGAAGTACGAGGACGGCAAGCTCGCGACCACGTCCTCTCCGGTCCTCACCGGACTCGCGAAGAACCGGTACCACAACGGCGGCCGGATCGCGTTCGGTCCGGACGGCAAGCTCTACGCGACCGTTGGTGACGCCAAGAATTCCGGCAACGCGCAAAACAAGAACTCGCTGAACGGGAAGATCCTCCGGATGAACCCGGACGGCACCGCGCCGAGCGACAACCCGTTCTACAGCAGCGGCGGCAACGCGCGGTACGTCTGGAGCTGGGGGCACCGCAACCCGCAAGGTCTGGCGTGGGGCTCGCGCGGTCAGCTGTGGGCCGCGGAGTTCGGCGAGAACAGTCAGGACGAGCTCAACCTGATCCAGAAGGGCGGCAATTACGGCTGGCCCGCCTGCGAGGGTACGATCGGCGACTGCGGCGGGTACATCGCACCGAAGCGCACCTGGTCGACCTCACAGGCCGGGCCGAGCGCGATCGAGATCGTCAACGACTGGATCTACATTGCCGGCGTCACCGGCGAGCAGTTGTGGGTCACGAAGATCAACTCGGCCGGCAACGGCGTCGGCACTCCGCAGGCCCTGTTCTCAGGCCGTTGGGGCCGCCTGCGCAGCGTCACCCGCACGCCGGACGGCGGCCTCTGGCTCACCTCCACCAACAACGACAAGAACGGCGGTACGCCGAGCACGATCGACAATGTGATCGTCCGGCTGAAGTTCTCGTAGATTCTCCGGCTAGCGCAGGCCGTGACGGTCGAGCCAGCCGGAGATCTCAGTGGCGATCTCCTTCGGGCGGTCCTCGGCGGCGTGATGGCCGGCCGGACCGCAGTGCGCGATCTCCAACGCGGCGAGGGTGGCCGCGCACCATGCCTCGTACTCCGGTCCGATCAGCAGTGTCGGCGAACCTTCGAAGGTCAGCAGCAGCTTGGGTACGTCGGGACTCGCAGCGAGCCACGCGTCGTACGCGGCGATCCGCGCCACCAACTCGGCCGGATCGCCGCCGAGCGGCAGCTGCCGCGCCCACGCGAGGACGGGCTTGCGGGACTCGGGCGTCGGGTAGGGCGCGAGGTAGGTCTGCAGGTCTTCGTCGGCGACGGGTGTGAGCACGCCACCGGTGAAGGCTTGGCGGACGAACAGGTTCTGCTCCAGGACCATCTCCTCGCCGCGTCGCGGCGTACGGATCAGGCGGGAGCGGTCGGCCGCCTGCGGAGACAGGTCTTCCCAGGCCATCGGCTTCACGATGCTCTCGAAGAACGCCAGGCCGCGGACGCGCTCCGGGTGGCGTGCGGCCCAGTCGAAGGCGAGCGCACCACCCCAGTCGTGACCGACCAGGACCATATCATCGAGCTCGAGGGCGTCGAACCACGCGTCCAGGTAACGGGCGTGGTCGGCGAACGTGTAGTCGAGGTCGGGTTTGCCGGACCGGCCCATGCCGATCAGATCGGGTGCGAGGAGCCGGCCCTCGCCGACCTGAGGTGTGATATTCCGCCAGACGTGCGATGAGGCGGGGTTGCCGTGCAGGAAGACGATCGGCGTACCGTCGCCGGTTTCTTCGTAGTGGATCGTGGAGTCGAGAATGTCGATCTCGGGCATGACGGAGTACCTCACAGTGGAGTGTCGAGAAGATCGGTGAGATCGCGGACGAAGCTCTTCGTCCGCGCGGCGCGGCGCCCGCCGAGCGGCGCCAGCAGCTTGTCGAGCAGGGCGGCGACGTCCGCGATCGCGGGCTGGATCGTGTCGCGGCCCTTCGCGGTCAGCTCCAGTCGCATGGTGCGGGTGTCGACGGCGTCGCGGGTCCGCTGGATCAGGCCGTCCGCGTCGAGGCTGCGCGCCAGCTTGGAGACGTACAGCGCCTCCAGGCCGGTGTGATCGGCCAGCTCCCGCTGACTCGGCGCCCGCCCGTCACGCTCCAGCCCGTACAGGGAGGCCAGCATCACGTACTGCGCGTGCGTCAGCCCCCGCGGCGCCAGGGCCCGGTCCACCGCCACCCGCCACTTCATCGACAACCGCCACACCAGATGCCCAGGAGTCGCCTCACTCATGAGAAATACTGTACATGGCTACTATGTACATGGCTACCATCTCAGCCGAACTGCTCGCACTCCGTCGGGCATTAGTTGCGGCCGAAGTCGGCGTAGGTGGGGATGCCGGTGGTGAGGGCGTGTTGGGCGAGGGTGAGGCGGCGGGTCATGGAGGGGCGGAGGCGCGCGGCCGCGGCGTCCAGGGTGAGGAAGTGGTGGGCTCGGACCTCGGTCGGGTCGAGGGTGAGCGCCTGATTGTCGAGGACAGCGTCGTCGAGGACGCCGCCGTCGAAGACGAAGGCGAGGGAATCGGACCACGGGCCGTGGGCGGGGACCCAGTCGACGACCAGCAGGCGGCCGATCGCGAGGTCGAGGCCGATCTCCTCCCGTACCTCGCGGCGGCAGGCGTCGTACGGCGACTCGTTCGACTCAACGACGCCGCCGGGGATGTCGAGCGTGGGTTTGTAGGTGGGCTCGATGAAGAGGATGCGACCGGCACCGTCGCGGATCAGCGCACCACCAGCGGCAGTCTTCCGCGGCAGCCGAGCGGCGATTCCGGGGTTGAACTCCGCCTCCGGCTCCCCTTCAGCAACAAGATCATCCTGTCGGTTCACCCCTCTAGTGTCGTCCCCAAGAAAGCTCGCCATGCCCGGCAACTCCGAGACGTCTACGTCGGCGGTTGATCCAGTGCGCGGGTCATCCAGATCGAGTCGCCGCGCTCCGGGTTCTTGTCGACGCGGCCGCTGTTCTCGAACCTGAGCTTCTCGAGGACCCGGAACGAGGCCGTGTTCCACTCCCGTACGGTCGCCCACAACCGCTTCCGCCCGGTCCGTGCCGCCGCGTCCAGGACGGCACGGGCGGCCTCGGTCGCGTACCCGTTCCCGTGCGCCCGGCGCGCCAGCTCGTAGGCGATCTCCGGCTCGTCGAACGTGGCCTGTCCGACGGTCAGCCCGCAGTACCCGAGGAACTCACCCGTCGACCGCAGCTCGATCGCGAGCAGCCCGAGCCCCGGGTCGGCGCCGAGCGGGTTCTCGATCAGCCGCGCGCGGAACTCCTCGACCGTCGGGTGACCGTCGGCGTCGATCCGGCGCAGCGCACGGTGATCGCGCTCGAGCCACAGCCCGCGATGCGCCTCGGCGTCCGATGGCCGCCACGGCCGCAGGTCGAGACGTTCGGTGGTCAGCGAGGCCGGGAAGTCGTCGTACACCCGGTCAACCTAGTTGACGGCGGAGGTGGGCCAGTTTGTCGGGGTTGAGGATCGCGCGGATGGTGATGATCGCGCCGTCGTGGATCTCCGGGATCAGTACGCCGGTAAGTTCGCCGGACTCGTGGACGAGGATCGCGGCTGCGTCGTTGACCTCGGCAACGGACAGGCGGGCGGTCAGGGCGCGTGGGCTGGACGCCAGGCCGGCCAGGTAGTGCGCGGCGCTGGAGCGACCGAAGATCGGTTCGCTGGCCGCGATCGCCTTGCCGCCGCCGTCCGCCCAGATCGCGGCGTCCTCGTGCAGGATCGCCTCCAGACCCTTCACGTCACCGTCGACGGTCGCCGCGATGAACCGTTCGACCAGCCTGGTGCCGTCGGTGGGTTCCGCCGCGAAGCGCCGATGCGACTCGCCGACCCGGGCGAGCGCGCGGTGGTAGAGCTGCCGCGCGTTCGCCTCGTCGATGCCGAGCACCTCGGCGCTGTCCCGATGCGAGTAGCCGAACGCCTCCCGCAGTACGAAGACCGCGCGCTCGGGCGGAGTGAGCTTCTCGAGCAGCACCAGGAAGCCCATCGACACCGAGTCCTTCAGCTCGACGGCGGCCTGCGGGTCGTTGCCGGTGGCAATCGGCTCCGGGAGCCATGGGCCGACGTACCGCTCGCGGCGGGCGCGGGCGGACGTCAGCCGGTTGATGCACAGGTTGGTGACGACCGTGGTCAGCCAGGCGGCCGGCGTCTGCACGGGGTCGCGCCCGGACCGCCACCGCAGGTACGCGTCCTGGACGACGTCCTCCGCCTCGGTCGCCTCACCGAGCATCCGGTACGCGACCCCGAACAACCGGGGCCGCTGCTGCTCGAACTCGGCGACGTCGACAACATCGTCCACGACCCCGATTGTGCCCGCCGCCATCAGAGCTCCGGCAGCGGGACCACCTGCTGCCGCTCCCCCACGCGCACGGCGAGTTCCTCCCGCCAGACCGGATTGTCGACGAAGTGGTTGTCGAACCGCTCCGCCGTCGCCAGTACTTCGGCAGGTGACGCCGCGCCGCGCCGGATCCGGTCACCGAGCCGGAAGTACTCGAACCGGTTGTTGCCGGGCGCCTTCACGATCAGGACGTCGGCGCCGGTGTTCATCGGCGTACCCCAGGCGTGGTGCATGAGTGGCGGGACCAGCAGGTAGTCGCCCTTGCCGACGGTCACGACCTGGTCGCCGGCGAGGATCCGGAGCGCGCCGTCGAGCAGGTAGAACATCTCCGGCGACTCCTTGTGGAAGTGCGGCGGCGGGCCGTCGACTCCGGGGCCGAGCGTCGTCCGGACGACGTTCATGATCCCGTCGGTGTGCTCGGCGTCGGCGAGCAGCCAGGTCTGGTTGGGTGCCTCGCCGAGCAGTTCGGCGGCGGCGCCGCGGGTCAGGACTGATTCCATCTCTGCCTCCTTGGGTCGACCACCTGACCGGGCAGCCCTCTCGATTCGTGACGTGACGGTCGTCACGACACGTTCGAGGCCGTCCGCGGTGTCAGGTGGGCGTCGAGAGGAGCACGGAGATGACACCGCACATCGTCGTACTGGGGGCCGGGTACTCCGGTCTGGTCGCCGCGAAGCTCGCGGCCCGCCGGACCGGTGCACCGGTCACGCTGGTCAATGCCCGCGAGACCTTCGTCGAACGGGTCCGGATGCACCAGCTCGCGTCTGGGCAGCAGCTGCCCGAGCGGCCGATCAAGGACCTGCTCGCGGGCACCGGCGTCGAGTTCGTCGCCGACCGGGTACGTCGGATCGACGCCGCGACCCGCACCGTCGTACTGGGCGACCGAGAGCTGCGGTACGACGTACTGATCTATGCGCTCGGTAGTCGGGCGAACCTGGAATCGGTGCCGGGAGCAAGCGAGTACGCGTACACCGTCGCGGACGCGGACCAGGCGGGCCGGCTCCGCGACCGGCTGCGGACGAGCGGCACGATCGCGGTCGTCGGCGGCGGGCTGACCGGGATCGAGGCCGCCACCGAGCTCGCCGAGACGTACCCAGATCGGACCGTCCGGCTGGTGACCAGCGGCCGCCTCGGCGCCGCACTGTCCGAGCGCGGCCGTCGGCATCTGGCCCGTGCCATCCACCGCCTCGGCATCGGCCTCGTCGAGCAGGCGCGCGTCGCCGCAGTGGACGACGGCGGTCTGAAGCTGGAGGACGGTGACCGGGTGGCCGCCGACGTGGTGGTCTGGACAACCGGGTTCGAGGTCTCTCCGCTGGCGGCCGAGGCGGGCTTCGCCGTCGACGCGAACGGCCGGATGCAGGTCGACCAGACGCTGCGCTCGGTCTCGCACCCCGACGTGTACGCGATCGGCGACGCGGCCGCGGTACGGCGTACCACTGGGCAGGAGCTCCGGATGGCCTGCGCGACCGGGCTCCCCGCCGCGGCCCACGCCGTACGGTCGTTGGCTGCTCGTCTGTCGGGGCGGGAGCCGAAGCCGCTGCGGTTCCGGTACTTCAACCAGTGCATCAGCCTCGGTCGGAACGATGCTTTGATCCAGTTCGTGCACTCCGACGACTCGCCTCGCAACGCCGTCCTCACCGGGCGCGCTGCTGCCCGCTACAAGGAGACCATCGTCCGTAGCGCCTACCTCGCCCAGCGTCACCCGGCGCTGACGGCCTTGACCTGATCGATCAGTTTTCAAGAAGCGGTCGTCCCGGTGCGGCTTCTACTGTTTGGAGTGTTCAGGGCAGACACACCCAGCAGACACACCGAGAGGACACTCCGATGGCCACGCAGAAGCGCAGTACCGCCAAGCAGAAGTCGTACGACGGCTTCACCGAGGCCGAGCGGGACGCGATGAAGGAACGCGCGAAGGAGCTGAAGAGCAAGGAGGACCCGACCGAGGCGCAGCTCGCGAAGATCGCCGGGATGGCCGACGCGGACCGGGTGATCGCCGAGCGGCTGCACGCCCTGATCGCCGAAGAGGTGCCCGAGCTGACGCCGAAGCTCTGGTACGGGATGCCGGGATGGACGACGGGTGGCAAGAACGTCTGCTTCTTCCAGGACGCGGCCAAGTTCAAGGCCCGCTACGCCACGTTCGGGTTCAGCGACCTCGCGACGATCGACGACGGTGACATGTGGCCGACGTCGTACGCGATCACCGAGCTGACCCCGGCCGTGGAGAAGAAGATGCTCGCGCTGGTCAAGAAGGCCGTCCGGGGCTGACCCTTGACCGATCGAGTAGCCCGCGCCTTCGACGCCCTTGTCGGAGGTGGGGTCACCAGGCGCGAACTCAACCGCGGCGGGCGGAAGCTCTGCTGGATCGAAGCCGGCAGCGGTACGCCGGTCCTTCTCGAGGCCGGCGCGATGTCTCCGGTGACCGCCTACGCGGCGGTCTTCCAGGGGCTGGCGGGCGATCATCGCGTGATCGCCTACGACCGAGCCGGGTACGGCGCGAGCGATCCGGCTCCCCTCACGCTGGATCTGCAGGTCGGCGATCTGGTCGCCGTACTGGAAGAGGTCGGTCCGGCTGTGATTGTCGGCCATAGCTGGGGTGGTCTGCTCGCGCAGCTCGCGAGCTGGGCGCGGCCGGAGCTCGTGAGCGGGCTGGTTCTGCTGGATCCCTCCCACGAGACCTTCTGGCAGGACGCCGAGCCCGAGATGCGAGCGGACCGGACGCGGCCGCCTAACGAGGATTCGCGGTGGCAGGACGTGCACGACTTCGGGCGTGAACTGGCTCGGGATGTCGCTCGCAGCGTCGACGGCGACCCGCGGCTGCTGTCCGAGGCTTGCCTGTCGTATCTGAAGACGGACGACCAGCTGTACACGTACCTCGACGAGCTTCCGATGGTCCTTGATCACCTCGGCGAACTCACCGCACGACGGGCCGAGGCTGTCTGGCCGAAGATCCCGGTCGTGCTGCTCACCGCGACCAAGGGCCGGCCCGCGGAGTTCACGCCGTGGGTGCTCGCGGTGCAGGATCAGCTCGCCACCGAGTGTGGTGGGCGGCATCAGGTGGTGCCGGATTCGGGGCACTATCTGCAGATCGATCGGCCCGACCTCGTGGTGGCCTGCGTCGGCGAAGTCAGCGGCTGAACCGACCGCTCCCCGGCGCGTGGCAAAATCTGCCGGGTGCAGATCGGGATGCTGGGACCATTCGAGGTTCGCGCGGACGACGGCAGCATCGCCGACGTACCGGGCGCGCGGCTGCGTGGGCTGCTGATCGCGCTCGCGCTGGAGGCCGGGCGCGTGGTCCAGAAGGCCACGCTCGTCGACTGGATCTGGGGCGAGCAGCCGCCCGCCGACGCCGCGAACGCCCTGCAGCGCCTCGTCTCGCGGCTCCGGAAAGTGCTCCCGGAAGGCTCGGTCGAGGGCAACACGGACGGTTACCGGCTGCGTGTGGATCCCGACGCGGTGGACGCCGTACGGTTCGAGCGGCTGTTGACGCGGGCCCGGACCGACCAGGACCCGCAGGGCGTGCGGCTGCTGCGCGAGGCGCTCGCGTTGTGGCGAGGACCCGCGATGCAGGACGTCGGTCTGACCGAGAGCGGCGCGTTCGACGCCGCGGTGACCCGGCTCGACGGGCTTCGGCTGACCGCCATGGAGGACCGGTACGACGCCGAGATCACCCTCGGTCACGGCGCGGACGTGGTCACCGAACTGACCGACCTGGTCGCCGCGCACCCGGTCCGCGAACGCCTGGTGGCCGCCCTGATGCGCGCCCTCGTCGCGTCCGGCCGCGACACCGAGGCGCTCCGGGTCTACGAGCGCACGCGGGAGACGCTCGCCGATGAACTGGGCGTCGACCCGTCGCCCGAGCTCGCCGCGCTGCACGTCGCCCTGCTCCGCGGCGAACTGGTCCGCAAGGAAGAGAAGCGGAACACCAACCTGCGCGAGGAACTCACGACGTACGTCGGGAAGGACGCGGACGTCGCCTCGGTCCGCGACCTGATCGCCGAGCACCGGCTGACGACACTGATCGGCCCGGGCGGCTCGGGCAAGACTCGGCTCTCCGCCGAGACCGCGCGGACGCTGCTCGGCGATCTGCCGGACGGGGCGTGGATGGTCGAGCTCGCCGCGATCGGTCCGGACGGTGACGTGGCGCAGGCGACGCTCGGCGCCCTCGCGCTGCGGGACGCGCTGCTCGGCGACATCCCGGACGCGGATCAGACCGACCGGGTGATCGCCGCGATCCGGGAGCGGGCGATGCTGCTGATCCTGGACAACTGCGAGCACGTGATCGAGTCGGCGGCGACCTTCGCGCACCGGGTGCTCGGCGAGTGCAAGCGGGTCCGGATCCTCGCGACCAGCCGGGAGCCCCTCGGCATCACGGGCGAGGCGCTCTGGCCGGTCGCGCCACTCGCGCTGCCCGCGGAGACAGCCGACTCCAGCGAGATCGAGGCCTCGCCGGCCGTCCGGCTGCTGCAGGACCGGGCCAGCGCGGTCGGCAAGGACATGTCCGCGGACATGCAGACGATCGCGCGGATCTGCCGGGCACTCGACGGCATGCCGCTGGCGATCGAGCTCGCCGCGGCCAGGCTCCGCACCATGTCCTTGGAGCAGCTCGCCACCCGGCTCGACGACCGCTTCCGCATCCTCACCGGCGGCAGCCGTACGGCGCTCCCAAGGCACCGCACGCTGCGCGCGGTCGTCGACTGGAGCTGGGAGCTGCTCTCGGACGCCGAGAAGTCGGTACTGCGCAGACTCGCGGTGTTCTCCGGTGGCGCGAGCCTGGAAGCAGCCGAACAGGTCTGCGCCGGCGGCGACGTCGAGTCGTGGGAGGTTCTCGACCTGCTGACCTCGCTGACCGAGAAGTCGCTCGTCGTCACCAAGGACGACGCGCGCTACCGGTTGCTCGGGACCATCAAGGAGTACGCCGAGCAGCGGCTCGCGGAGGCGGGCGAGTCGGAACCGACCCGGCGTACCCATCTCCAGTACTTCACCGAGTTGGTCGAGACGGCGGACCCGCATCTGCGGCGCGTCGAGCAGCTGGAGTGGCTGGCGACGCTCGAAGCGGACCACGACAACATCGCCGCCGCGATGCGCGGGGCGCTCGCGGCTGGCGAGGCCGAAGGGTCGATGCGGCTCGCCGCGGCGGCCGGGTGGTACTGGTGGTTCGCCGGGCACAAGGTCGAGGGCAACGACTTCTTGATGGCCGCACCAACGGTTCCGGGTGAGGTACCGGACGAGACGCTGGCCGTGGTCTACGCGTTCGTCACCGGCTTCATGACGTCGGGCCGCGGGCGCGACCAGTACAACGCGGAAGAGTGGATCCGGAAGGCCGCCGAGATCAGCCGGCGGATCGACAACCCGCACCCGGCTGTCACGATGTCGACCGCGCTGGAGCGGTTGCTCGAGGGACCGTCGGCGTTCGTCACCGCGTTCGAGCCGCTGCTGGACGCCGACGATCCGTGGGTACGGGCGTTGGCTCGGTTGCAGGTCGGCAAGATGCGGATCATGCTCGGCGACGGTGACGAGGAGGCGGACGCCCTGCTCGCGACGGCGCTGACCGAGTTCCGCGCGATCGGTGAACGCTGGGGTACGTCGTTCGCGCTCACCGAGCTGGCCGACCGGCTCGCGGTCCGGGGCGATTTCGCCGCCGCCTGCGAGTACTACGAGCAGGCGATCGCGGTCGCCGCGGAGGTCGGGGCCACCGAGGACGTCGTACGGATGCGGTCGCGGCAGGCGCAGCTGTATTACCTCGTGGGCGACCAGGACGCCAGCGCGACGGCGATGGCCGAGGCGCAGCGACGCGCGGAGCGGGTCGCGTGGCCGGAGGCGCTGGTCGAACTGGCGCTCAGCAAGGCGGAGCTCGCGCGCTGGCGTGGCGACACCGCGGAGTCGCGCCGGCAACTCGACGCCGCGACGGCCACGCTGGGGCACGAGGCCGAGGAGGCCAACCTGCGCGCGACGATCCAGGACCTGCTCGGATATCTGGCCGAGGATCTCGACGAGGTCTGGCAGCACCGGAGCGCGGCGGTCCAGGCGGCGACCGAAGGTGGACACCTCCCGGGGATTGCGCAGGTGCTCCTCGGCGTCGCGGACCTGGCGTTGCGCACCGATCAGGACGAGCAGGCCGCGCGGTTGCTGGCCGCGAGTGCCGCCGTACGGGGACTGCCGGACCGCTCCAACCCGGACCTGAGCCGGATCGAGGAGGAAACGCGCCGTGGGGGGGGGGGTCGGGGGCGGGCGGGGGGGGGTGGGGGGGGGAGATGAGGGAGGCGGGGTGTGGGGGGTGGGGGGGGTGGTGGCTGGGTTTTTTTG
>NZ_JBSHBJ010000002.1:509868-522753 GCF_053611945.1 Kribbella sp. NPDC054772
GGCGCGGGGGGGGGCCGGCCGCCCCCCTCCCGCGGGCGCGGCCGGGTTAGGGTCCGCCACCGCGGCCGGGGGGGGGTCCACCGGGGAACCCCCGCGCCCCCGGACGAGGGACGAACGGCGAGCTGGCAGGAGCTGGTCGCGGTTACGCTCGCTTCTTGAAGGTCGAGGTCGCCCAGACGTAGCCGACCACGGCGATCCCGACGAGCCAGGCCAGCGCGGCCAGCAGGTCACCGGTCGCGGCCGACCCGTTGAGCAGCCCGCGCAGGCTCTCGATGATCGGCGTGAACGGCTGGTACTCGGCGAACTGCTTCACGCCCGCACCCATCTTGTCCGCCGGCACGATCGCGCTGCTGAAGAACGGCAGCATCACCAACGGCACCGAGGCCAGGCCGGCGGTCTCCGGCGTCTTCGCCGACAGCCCGAGGGCGACGGTGAGCCAACCGAGGGCGAGCCCGAGCAGTACGACGAGACCGATCACCCCGAGCCACTCGGTGAAGCTCGCGGACGGGTTGAAGCCCAGGGCGAAGGCGACGCCGATGATCGCCGCGATCGCGATCACGTTGGTCAGCAGGCTGGCGATCACGTGCCCGGTCAGCACCGCACCGCGCGGTACGTCCATCACCTTGAAGCGGTTGATGATGCCCTTGGTCATGTCGGAGTTCACCGAGGTCGCCACCGAGCCGAGTCCGTAGCAGACCGCCAGGAGGAGCATGCCGGGCGTCGCGTAGTCGACGTACGGGACACCGACGCTGAAGGCGTCGCCGAGCATGTAGACGAACATCAGCATGACCACGACCGGCATCAGCACGGCGTTGAACACCGAAGTGGGGTTGCGGGCGATGTGCTTGAAGTTGCGGCGCAGCATCACCATCGAGGGGTTCTTCATTTCGCGACTACCTCCGCGGTGTCGTGACCCGTCAAGGCCAGGAAAACGTCGTCGAGATCGGGGGTGTGGACGGAGAACTCGTCGGCCTCCAGCGAGGCCTCGTCGAGGCGCTCGAGCAGTGCACGGACCGACTTGGTGCCGCCGTCGCTCGGGACCCGGAGCGTCAGCGCGTCCTCGTCCTTGGTGGCGTTCGGCAACAGTTGCGCGGCCTCGTCGAGCTCCGCGACCGAGCTGAACCGGAACCGGACGTGGGTGCCGGGGATCAGCCGCTTCAGCTCGTCCGGGGTGCCCTGGGCAACCAACCGGCCCTTGTCGAGGACGGCGATCCGGTCGGCCAGTTCGTCGGCCTCGTCGAGGTACTGCGTGGTGAGGAAGATCGTCACGCCGTCGGCAACCAGTTCGCGGACGATCGTCCACATCGTCCGCCGGCTGCGCGGGTCCAGACCCGTGGTCGGCTCGTCGAGGAAGATGATCCGCGGGTCGCCGACCAGCGTCATCGCCAGGTCGAGCTTGCGGCGCATACCCCCGGAGTACGTCGAGGCTGCCTTGTCCGCCGCCTCGACCAGGTCGAAGCGCGCCAGGAGTTCGTCGACGGCCCCCTTCTTCGCGGCCGGGGTCAGGTCGACCATCAACTGCAGGTTCTCGCGGCCGGTGAGCAGCTCGTCGACGGCCGCGAACTGACCGGTGACGCCGATCGTCGACCGGACCGCCTTGGCCTGGGACGCGACGTCGTGGCCGGCCACCTGGACCGTTCCGCCGTCCGCCGTGGTCAGCGTGGTGAGCACGTTGACGGTTGTCGTCTTGCCGGCGCCGTTCGGGCCGAGCAGGGAGAAGACGGTGCCCGCGGGGACCTCGAGGTCGATGCCGTCGAGCACGGTCTTGTCACCGAATGCCTTGCGCAGTCCGTGGACCGCGATCGCCGAAGTTGTCATGGGAACACCTTCGGCGGCCGTCCTGACACGCACCTGACACGCCGCCTACACCGTGTCAGGCGGTGTCAGGCGTGGTGTCCGGAGCGCGTGGCGGTGCGGTGTCAGGACCGCCGACCAGAGTGGTCGTCATCAACCGGACGCACACTCAGGAGCCGACGATGTCCACCTTCAGCACCCCCGCACCGATCTCCGCGAGCATCGACATCATCTTCGGCAACATCACGATCCGGGCGTCGGAGCGCACCGACACAGTCGTCAGCGTCCGCCCGACCGACCCGGCCTGGGAGCTGGACGTGAAGGCCGCCGAGCAGGTCGTCGTCGACTTCACCGACGGGAAACTGCAGGTCAAGCACCCGAAGCTGCGGTCGATCTTCAGCAAGCGGTACGGCTCGGTGGAGATCGTGATCGAGCTGCCGACCGGGTCCGACGTCCAGGGCTACACCGCCAAGGGCGAGTACGTCGTCACCGGCGCGGTCGGCGCCTGCGAGCTGAAGACCGCGAACGGTGACATCAAGATCGGTACGGTCATCGGCGCGCTGAGGGCCAAGTCGGCGACCGGCGACATCACCGTCGACGCCGCGAGCGCACAGGTCCACGTCCGCACCGCCAGCGGTGACATCCGCGTCGGGACCCTCGGCACCGGCACCGTCGACCTGTACACGGCCACCGGCGAGGTGGCGGTCGGCATCCCCGAAGGAACCGCCGCCGCCCTCGACGCCCACACCTCGGTCGGCCGCGTCTTCAACACCGTCGAGACCCCGGCCGCCCCCACCCACACCGTCGCCGTCCGCGCCCGCACCCACGGCGGCAACATCACCCTGCACCACGCGTGAGGACGCGAACAGCATCACGACGAGGACCGGTCCCCGAGGATCAGGGCCGCGACGGCCACGCTCAGGACCAGGCAGACGGCGCTGATGCCGATCTGCGTCACCTGCCAGGACCAGGTGAAGGCATCCAGTTCGGCGGCTGCCTGGTCACCGAGGTGGCCCGAACTGACGGCTGCCGCCTGAGCGCGGCCGGCGTCGAGCTTGGTCCCGAGAAGGCCGAGAAGGGAGGCGCTGAAACCCGCGATGACCAGGGCTTCCGCGGCGCCGCGGAGAGTGTTGAGAAAGCCGGCCGCCATCCCCACGCTGGTGGCCGGGACCAGGCTCATCGCCTGCCCGTCGGTGATGCCGAACGATGCGCCCATGCCGATGCCGATCAGGAGCAGCGGCACCGCGACGACAGCGACGGTATTGCCGGGCCGCACCACGGTCAGCGACAGGTTGCCGCAGACAACTGATGCCAGCGCGATCAGGATCACCGCCCGGGCCGAGATCCCCTTGTTCACCAAGCTGACAGCGATCATCGGTACCAGCAGGACCGGTGCGGTCAGGAGCAGCATCGCCAGGCCTGCGGCAGCTGGGCTCAGACCGGCGGCGGCCTGGAGGTACGTCGGCAGGAACACCAGGACACCCAGGAACCCGATCGACGTCGTCAACGTGGCGAAGCTCCACCCCAGGAAGCCACGATTCGCCATCAGCGCGGGAGACAGGACCGGCGACTTGGTGCGCCGCTGGACGATCACGAAGGCCGACAGAGCCAGCAAGGCGACGACGAAAGCGGTGACGATCCGGGGCGCGGCCCATCCGACGCCGGGTGCTTCGAGGACGGCGTACATCAGGGCCGACAATGCCGCGACGAACAGCAGACTGCCGAGCCAGTCGGTGGAGCCACCGGGCGAGCGTGACTCGGGCCCCCGGATCGCGGCGCCTGCGATGAGCAGGCCGATGGCCGCGAAGACGCCGAAGCTGCCGCGCCAGCCGGCGGCCGTGACCAGCAGACCGGACAGCGTCGGTCCGCTCGCGATCCCGACGCCGGCCATGGTGCCCATCAGAGCGAAGGCACGATGACGAGCGACGCCGTCGTACGCCGAGGCGAGCAGCGCACCGCCCGCAGCCATGATGCCCGCACCGCCGGCGCCGGAGACGATCCGTGCCACGTCGACGACCACGATGGACCGGCCGGCCGCGGCGCCCAGGAAGCCGATCGCGAAGACGGTCGCGGCGACGACGAACACCCGGCGGCGACCGATCCGGTCCGCGGCCGACCCCGCCACCAGGGTCATCGCGGCGAAGGCCAGGTTGTAGCCCGCGACCACCCAGTTCAGCGGCGATCCCGCGGTGCCGAGGTCGTTCCCGATGCTCGGCAGGGCCACCGCCGTGCCGGAGATCGACATCGCGACCAGCACGACGCCGGCCAGCACCACACAGAGGGTTGGGGCCGCGGCTCCGACGGTCGACCCGGTGCTCGTACTCGTTGCGCTCATGACGCCAGCTCAGAGCCTCAACCAGGGTTGAGCGCAAGTCGACCGCGGCTGTTGACCTCAACCGTGGTTGAGGCCATAGCGTCGCGCTCACGATGGACAAGCGCGTGGACACCAACGTTCCCCTCGGGATCGGCGAAGTGATCCGGCGTACCGGCGTTCCGGCGTCCGCGCTGCATTTCTACGAGCGCAAAGGGTTGATCCACTCCTCGCGCAACGCCTGCAACCAACGCGTTTACGCCCGCCACATGCTGCGCCGCATCTCCCTGATCATCGTCGCCAGGCGCCTCGGCGTACCCCTGTCCGACCTGAGCGTCGTCTTCGCCGGCCTCCCGCAGGATCACGCGCCGACTCACGCGGACTGGCAGCGCATGTCCCGTGCCTGGAAACGCCAGCTCGAGGCGCGTCGCCGAATCCTCGAAGACCTGGAGCACGAACTGACCGGCTGCATCGGGTGCGGCTGCCTGTCGATGAAAGCCTGCGCGCTCCTGAATCCTGACGACACCCTGCGCGCGGACGGCCCGGGCCCCGTCCGCTTGCAGCAGTCCGTCAGGTCAGAACCAGCGCCGCGCCGCGTCGTCGAGTGAGTCGTCGCCGTCGGCCCAGGCGATGACGCCGTCGGGGCGGATCAGGATCGCCTTCAGACCGAGGTCGTCGACCGGGCGCGCGGCGACGTACCGGAAGCGGCCTTCGTGGTCCTGCAGGCTGCCGGTGAAGTCGAGAAGCAGGCCGCGGCCGTCGGGCATCAGGTCGGCGAGGGTGCTGCCGTCGTGGAACGTGAAGTTCGGGGCGGTGCGGCCGACCAGCGGGTGCTCGCTGCCGAGGTCGTAGCGGAACGTTGTACCGGAGAGCTTGTGGGCCACGTACGAGGTCCCGTCGCGCGTGTCGAGCAGGTCGCGCATCACGTTCTGCAGCGCGGCCGCGTTCGGGCCCGGCTTCAGCACGGCGGTCTGCGCCCGGGTCCAGTCGAGCACCCAGGCACCGATCGGATGCCGCTCGTCGGTGTACGTGTCGAGCAGCCCGTCCGGCGCCTCCCCGCGGACGGTCGCTGCGAGTTTCCATCCGAGGTTCATCGCATCACCGAGGCCCGTGTTGAGTCCCTGACCACCCAGCGGTGCGTGGACGTGCGCGGCATCGCCGGCCAGCAACACCCGCCCGTTCCGGTACGTCGTGGCCTGCAGCGCGCGATCGGTGAAACTCGACGCCCGGTAGACGTCGGTCAACGTGACATCGGTCCCCGACACACGCCGCAGTACCTCCTGCAGATGGTCCCGCGTCAGCTCCTGTGAACGGTCGAACGCACCACCGTCGAAGTCGGACATCGCGACATGCCCTTCGGCCTGCATCACGATGTACATCCCGTACGGCGTCGGGTTGAAGCCCGGCTTCAACTTCTCCGCATCGGGCATCGTGCCGTGCACGATGTACCCGGTGAACTGCGGCGGCGTCCCGACGAACTCGAAGCCCACCAGCCGGCGCACCGTGCTCCGCCCGCCGTCACATCCGGCCACCCACCGCCCCGCGTACTCCGTCTCACCGGCGCTCACGACCACGTGATCGTCGTACTGCGTGACGCCTGAAACGTCGGCGCCGTACACGATCTCGACACCCAACTCGGCCGCCCGCTCCGCGAGCACCGTCTCCACCGCGTCGAGGCTCGTCAGCATCACGTGCGGGAGCGCACTCGGCAGCCGGTACGGCAGCGGCTCGACCTTGTCACCGTCCAGCATCATCCCGGCGAAGTGGCCGCCACCTCGGAGCCCCTCGCCTTTGGATCCCGACCGCAGCGCGTCCAGCAGACCGCGCCGGGCGAACGCCTCGATCGACACCGAGGTCAGCCCGCGCATCCCCAGCGGCCAGGTCCGCCACGGCGACTGTTTGTCCTGCTCGCGCTCCAGCACCAGCACGGAGGCGCCGGCGAGCCCCAGCTCGCACGCCAGAAACAGTCCGACAGGTCCGGCACCGACTATGACTACGTCGTACATGAGATTCTCCCTTCTTCGACCTGGTTGTCCCAGGCACAACTGCACCGTGTCACCGGCGGCGCACGCACGGCGCACACGGCGCTGGCACCGCCCTGTCGCAGCCGATTCCCGGTTTGCGCCAGCGTTCGGCGGAATCCACGAGGTTTTTTGTCGGACTGTTGACGGAAAAATTCCGGGTTCTTAGCGTCACGGTCGTGCAGACGCAGCCAGGAGTTCAGGCACTCGTGCGGAGGACCCACGAAGAGCGGGTCCTCCAGGTGCTGCGCGCGCAGGGCGCGCTCAGCCGGAACCAGATCGCCCACGCGGTCGGGCTGTCCCGTACGACGCTGTCCGAGATCACCGGCAGCCTGCTGCAGCGCGGCGCGATCGTCGTGATCGACACCGACGCCGCGGATCGGGAAGGCAGCGGCCGCCCGGCGGAACGGCTGGCCCTGGACCCGGCGTCCGGCCAGTTCATGGGCGTGGACTTCGGTCACCGCCGGGTTCACGTCGTGGTCGCCGACGCCTCGCACGAGATCGTCGCCTCCGGATCGGACCGGTACGAAGACCGAGTCGACTGGCCCACCCGGCTCGAGGTCGCGTTCCGGCTGCTCGAACGGCTCAGCACGCAGTACGGCGTCCACTACGGCGCACTGCAAGGTGTCGGCATCGGCATCCCCGGGCCGTACTCGGGCAAGCCGGACGTCCGCGGCTTCCCGTCACACCGCGCAGCCGCGGACGGGTTCCACGAGGCGTCGGTCGACGAGGCGTTCTGCGAGCGGTTCGGTGCACCGGTGATCGTCGACAACAACACCCGGCTGGCGGCGCTCGCCGAGGCGATCTTCGGCGAGAAGGCGATCGAGAACCTGCTGTACGTGCGGCTGTCCGACGGCGTCGGCGGCGGACTGGTGGTGGGCGGCCGCCTGGTCTCTGGTTCGGCCGGTCTCGCCGGCGAACTCGGGCACGTGACCGTGCACGCGGACGGCGAGCGGTGCCGGTGTGGCAAGACCGGCTGCCTCGAGACCGTCGCGTCGGCTCCGGCGATCCTGGCCGCCTGCCGGGCCGCGGGCCTCGCCGTCGACACCCTCGACGACCTCGCGACCGCCGTGGCCCGCTCGCACCCGGTCGCCGACCGCGTGCTGCGCGACGCCTCCGCCGCGGTCGGCAAGGTGCTGGCAGCCGTCGGGATGGCTCTGAACCCGTCCGAGATCGTGATCGGCGGCGAAATCACCCGGATCGCGCCCGTGATCATCCAGCAGGCCGCGGCGACAGTCACCTACGAACTCTTCCCCGGCGCCGCCTCGCCCGGTGTACGGGCGGCGTACCTCTCCGACGACGACGGCGCCCTCGGTGCGCTGGCCGCCGTCTTCCACAGCTCGCCGTTGCTGGCGGGCTACCCCGAAACGCCGGCACCGGCCGGCACAGGTTCCCGGACGGTGGTCCGCCCGCGAACCGCGACCCAAGGAGTGGCCGATGGCCGTCATCAGTGACCAGACAGCCCGCGGCACCAAGCCGCGCGACCGGGCCGGCGGCAAGACCCGGGCCCGATCCGGCGGCCTCCCCCTGCTGCTGAACGCGATCTCGATCGGATTGGGCATCGCCCTGTGGTGGATCCTCGCGCTCGCCGGCCTGAAGCTGCCGACACCGCCCGAGGTGGTCTCGCAGGCCGCGACGCTGATCGGCAACGGCACGCTGGGCAAGGACATCCTGGCCAGCCTCACCCGGGTCCTGATCGGTTTCGCGCTCGGCACCGCGGTCGCCGTCCCGGTCGGTTTCCTGATGGGCTGGTACGCCGTCCTGCGCGGACTGGTCGAGCCGTGGATCCAGTTCTTCCGGACCGTCCCGCCGCTGGCGATCATCCCGCTGGCCATCGTGCTGATGGGGATCGGCGAGGCACCGAAGATCTTCGTCATCTTCCTGGCCGCGTTCCTGGCGTGCGTGATCTCGACGTTCCAAGGGGTCGTCAACGTCGACAAGACGCTGATCAACGCCGCGCGGGTGTTGGGGTCCAAGGACCTCGGCATCTTCGCGCGGGTCGTCGTACCGGCGTCGACGCCGTTCATCCTCGTCGGGATGCGGGTCGGGCTCGGCTCGGCCTGGGCCACCCTGGTCGCCGCTGAGCTGATCGCCGCCCAGCAGGGCCTCGGCTTCCGGATGCAGAACGCGCAGCTGTACTACGACCTGCCGACGATCTTCGTCGGCCTGATCTCGATCGGCATCCTCGGTCTGCTGATGGACCGCCTGCTGCTGATGGCCGAACGCAAGCTCACCGGATGGCAGGAACGCCGATGAACGCCAAGATCTCTGTCCAGTCCGTGACCAAGACCTTTGCTCTCGGCAAGGAGACATTCACCGCGCTGGACCAGGTGTCGCTCGACATCGCGGACAACGAGTTCATCACCGTCGTTGGGCCGTCGGGCTGCGGCAAGAGCACGCTGATGAACATCCTCGCCGGCCTCGAGGAACCGACCGCGGGCCGGGCACTGGTGGACGACGTACCGGTGTCGGGGCCGGGCCCGGAGCGTGGCGTGATCTTCCAGCAGTACGCGCTGTTCCCGTGGCTGACGGTCCGGAAGAACGTCGAGTTCGGGCTCAAGACCGCGGGTATACGCAAGGACGAACGGCGCGAGCGGGCGCAGCACTTCATCGACATGGTCGGGCTCAGCGACTTCGCCGATGCGCTGCCGAAGATGCTGTCCGGCGGGATGCGGCAGCGCTGCGCGATCGCCCGCGCGTACGCCGTGAACCCGTCGATCCTGTTGATGGACGAACCGTTCGGGGCGCTGGACGCGCTGACCCGGGTCAAGCTCCAGGAGCAGCTGCTGGAGACCTGGAGCCAGGAGCAGCGCACGGTCATGTTCATCACCCACGACGTCGACGAAGCGGTCTTCCTGGCGAACCGCGTCGTCGTGATGGCCGCGCGGCCGGGGCGGATCTACGACGTCATCAACGTCGACCTGCCCTATCCCCGGTCGGAGGAGTTCCGGCTCAGTCCCGAGTTCGCCGATCTGCGCAACCGTGTCTGGCACTCCGTCTACCACCAGGACGGCCCCACCGCGGCCGACTCCGCAACGATCCAAAGGACCTCCTGATGACACTTTCACGCAAACTGACGGCGCTGGCGGCGGGAGCCGTGGCCCTCGCGCTCACCCTCGCCGGCTGCGGCGGGTCCGACGACAAGGCAGCGGACGGTAAGCCCCTGGAGCAGGTGAACTTCGGCTACATCGCGGACTACAACGGCACCAGCCTGCTGGCGATCGCGAACGACCAGAAGCTCTGGCAGAAGCACGGCCTGAAGGCGGACACGAAGGTCTTCACCAACGGCCCGCTGCAGATCCAGGCGCTCGGCACCGGCGACCTCGACTACGGCTACATCGGCCCGGGTGCGTTCTGGCTGCCGGCGTCCGGGCAGGCGAAGGTGATCGCGATCAACACGCTGGGCAACGCCGACCGGGTGATCGCCCGCTCCGGCACCGACTCGATCGACCAGCTCCGCGGCAAGACCGTCGGCGTACCCGAAGGCACGTCGGGTGACATGATCCTGACGCTGGCGCTGAAGAAGGCCGGGATGACCAAGCAGGACGTGAAGGTGGTCACCATGGACGCCTCGACGATCGTGTCCGCGTTCGCGTCCAAGAAGATCGACGCGGCCGGCTTCTGGTACCCGGCGATCGGCACCATCAAGAAGCAGGTGCCGGACCTGACCGAGCTCGCGAAGAACTCCGACTTCGAGTCCCAGGTGTCCTTCCCGACCGCGTTCGTGGCCGGCAACAAGGTGGTCTCCGACCAGAAGGACAAGACCGAGAAGACGATCGCCGTACTGCGGGACGCGATGGCCTACCGCTCCGCGAACATGGACAAGTCGATCGAGCTGACCGCGAAGATGCTGAACGTGCCGGCCGACCAGGTGAAGGCCGACGCGAGCAACGTCAAGGTGCTGTCGGTCGACGACCTGGACGCGAAGACCAAAGACGGTACGATCGACAAATGGCTGAACGGGATGGACGACTACTTCGTGCAGGCCGGCAAACTGAAGACCAAGGTCGACCCGAAGACGTACTACACCGGCGACCTGTTCACCGCGGCGGGGGCCAAGTGACCGACCGGAAGAACATCCTGTTCCTGATGACCGACCAGCACCGGGCGGACACGCTCGGTGCCTACGGCAACAACCTCGGCACGACCCCGAACCTGGACGAACTGGCCCGCACCGGGACGACGTTCGACCGCTGGTACACGCCGACCGCGATCTGTACGCCGGCCCGCGCCAGCCTGCTCACCGGGCAGGCACCGTTCCGGCACAAGCTGCTGGCGAACTACGAGCGCAACGTCGGCTACCTGGAGGATCTCGGCGAGGGGACGTTCACGTTCTCCCAGGCGTTGCGCGATGTCGGCTACAGCTGCGGCCTGATCGGCAAGTGGCACGTCGGGACCAACAAGTCGGCCGGTGACTTCGGTTTCGACGGTCCCGACCTGCCGGGCTGGCACAACCCGGTCGATCACCCGGACTACCTGGCGTATCTCGAGGAGCGGGGACTCCCGCCGTACGAGATCTCGGACCGGATCCGCGGGACGCTGCCGAACGGCGGGCCGGGCAACCTGCTCGCCGCCCGGCTCCACCAGCCGGTGGAGGCGACGTTCGAGCACTACCTCGCCACGCGGGCGATCGAAACGCTCGAGCGGTACGCCGCGGACGATGAGCAGCCGTTTTTCCTGGCACTGCATTTCTTCGGGCCGCACCTGCCGTACATCCTGCCCGACGAGTACTTCGACATGATCGATCCCGCGGACGTCGAGCTGCCGCGGTCGGTGGCCGAGACGTTCCAGGGCAAGCCGCCGGTGCAGAAGAACTACAGCGCGCACTGGACGTTCGACACGATGCCGATCGAGACGACGCGCAAGCTGATCGCGATCTACCAGGGGTACGTCGCGCTGATCGACTTCGAGATCGGGCGCGTGATGGCGAAGATGCAGGAGCTCGGTCTCGTCGACGACACCGCGGTGTTCTTCACCTGCGACCACGGGGAGTTCACCGGGTCACACCGGCTGCACGACAAGGGTCCGGCGATGTACGAGGACATCTACCGGACGCCTGGTCTGCTGCGCGTCCCGGGTCAGCCCGAGGGCGTCGTACGCGACGAGTTCGTCAGCCTGCTCGACTGTACGGCGACCATTCTGGAGCTGGCCGGGATCGACGCGAAGCCCGCGACCGACTCGCGCAGCCTGCTCCCGCTGGTGGGTGGCGAGCCGGCCGAGTGGGACGACGACATCGTCTGCGAGTTCCACGGGCACCACTTCCCGTATCCACAGCGGATGCTGCGCACGGACCGGTACAAGCTGGTGGTGAACCCGGACTCGGTGAACGAGCTCTACGATCTCGAGCTGGATCCCGACGAGTTGCTCAACGTGTACGAGCACCCGGAGCAGGCCGACGTACGGTCCCGGATGCTGCGCCGGCTCTACACGGTGCTGCGCGATCGCGGCGACAACTTCTACCACTGGATGACGTCCATGTACGACGTCGGCGAAGTCGCTTATGACCCGTCAATGAGCGGACTGGACGAGTCGACGTACAACGCGTGATCCGTGGGGCCCCGGCGCGGGGCCCCACGGATGGTCACTGCAGGGCGCGGAAGTCGTCGATCCAGGCGTAGCCCGGAGTCGACATCCCGTCGCCGCGCGGCTGCACGGTCAGCGTCGCGTACACGCTGTTCAGCAACCACGGCACCTTGTTGGCACTCCAGTCGGACGTCATCGACGGGATCTGCCGGAAGCCGTACGTCGCGACGGCGAGCCGGCCGGTCGCGCGGAAGCGGTCCATCTGGTCGCGCAGGAAATGCTTCTTGGACTCGAACCACGGGCTGCTCTCGAGGAACTCGTTCCACTGGTGCGAGGGGAACGGGTTCTTGATCGCATCACCGATCACCTGCCAGACCTGCGTGTCGGCCGCGTAGCCGTAGCGCTTGGCGAAGGCCGCGGGGATCGGGTCTTTCAGGTGCTGCTGCCAGTACCAGACCAGGGAGAACTCGGTGACCAGGAATGTCTGGTCAGACCTCAGCTTGGGCAGGGTGTAGTCCAGAAAGGCCTGGGTCGCGGCCTCGGTGGGAACGTGTGGGTGCAGGTCGACGCCTTCGAGCTCGGGTGTCTCGCGGACGAAACGCAGGTACCGCTCGACGGTCGGCGTGCGGTTCTGCGGGAGGTCCAGGCGGTTCAGCGCGCCCAGGTACAGGTGGGTTGTCGTTGCTTTGTTCTTCTCGATGACGTGCCGGGCGACGGTTTCGTAGAACTCGTTCAGTCGCTGGTCACGCTCGGCCGGCAGGCTCTCGATGAACGGCTCGTTGCCGATCGTGAGCACGTCCACCGTGCCGAGGACCAACGGCAGCACGCGGTCCAGCCGGGCGAGCTCGGCGGCCATTTCGGGGCTACCCGGTCGTGGGAAGGACTGGTTGGTCTTCGGGAACTTCAGGCTGAGCAGGGTCTTGTAGCCGCGCTGATGCGCGTCCCGGATCACCTTGATGGTCTCGCTGTTCTCCGGCGGGACCGTGTCGGCTTCGGGCAGCGCATAGAAGCCGCGGACCCAGCTGTCGCGCGCCGACTGCAGCTCGCGGTAGGTCAGCTGGTCCAGGTTCTCGTTGTAGTTGGCGCCCAGAGCGCCGACTGCGGGCAGCGGTTCGAGCTGGTGCGCCGGAGCGGGGGGGGGCGGGGGGGCCCCCCCCCCCGGGCCGCGCCCGCCTGAGGAGTCGCGGGTTAACACTGGCGCCCCGCCGCGCCCCGACAGCGGGTGGGGGGCCGGCC
>NZ_JBSHBJ010000002.1:522763-553820 GCF_053611945.1 Kribbella sp. NPDC054772
CGGTCGCCTCGACACCGGTCGCCGTGTTCAGGACGCCGTACGGCGTGATCGTCGTGGGGGGGCGGGGGGCGCGCGCGCGCCCCCCCCCTCACCAGGGTCAGCGCAGCGATGAGAGCTACGAGTTTCACGCTTGCCTCCGGCGCTGCACGTACAGGCGGTTGCTCTCCGGCCCCGTCCACTCCATCCGGACCACCCCGGGTACGGCGGCGTCTCCGCGGCGGGACGGATCTGCCCAGTACCCGAAGGCCGGGTTGCGGAAGAACGTGGCCCAAAGCTGGCCGGACACGTCTTGGAAGACATTGTTGTGTCCGGCACCGACACCGGCGGTCCAGCGTTCCGAGTACGGGCCTTCGAAATGGTCGGAGACCGCCATGATCAGGTCGTACTGGTACTGCGTGCGTCCCGCGCCGGGCGGGTCGTAGGCGTTGCGCGCACTGCCGTCCGGGTTGCTCGAGGCGCGGTCCCATGCGGCGTGCATGAGGTAGTACTTCCCGCCGTACCGGAAGACGTACGCGCCCTCGAGGTACGGCTCAGGCGTGTACGGGCTCTGCTGGAACAGCGGCAGGTTGGTGGTCGGGACGATGTCTTCCATGTCGTCGCGGAACGGCGCGTACAGGTTGTTGTGCAGCACGAGCCAGGCCTGGTCGCCCTCGGAGTACATACCGCCGTCGATGTGGTGATAAGCGCCCGGCTTGATGAACGCCGGGCCGCCGATGAACGAGTCGCCGAACGGCTTGTCGTAGTTGCCCTCAGCAACCCGGTACGGACCTTCGACGCCGCCTTCGCTGATCAGCAGGAACGAGCCGACCTTCTGCGAGTGGTCGCCCATACAGGCGACGATGTACCAGGTGCCACGGAAGTAGTGGATCTCCGGCGCCCAGACGTTCCCGCGCTTGCCGAACTGGCCGTGGTCGTCCCAGTACTCCTGCCAGGGCGCGACCACGGTGCGGCCCGGCGCGTTCTCGTCGGCGAACTCGGGTGACCAGACCTTGCCCATCTCGGCGTCGCGGATCCCGGTGGTGTCGGCGAGCCGCCACGGGCCGCGCAGCGAGTGTGCGGTCCAGACGAAGACGCCGTCGTTCCACGGGCCCGCTGCGGTCAGTCCGGGCGCGCGCGTCGTACCGGTCGCGACGTACAAGGGCTGGCCGTCGACGACGAAGCAATTGACGTAGGTGTCGCGCATCCACACGCGGCCGAGTTCCTCGTCGCGGGGGCGCAGCTCGAGCGGGAGGACGAAGGAGTTGTCGTCCCGCGGCCAGAGATCGAGCCGGGTGTCCGCCACGCCGTACGGCTGCCCCTCGGGCCAGGGTTCGGGGTAGCGGCGGCTTTCGGCGTACGCCGTTCCCGCGGGTAGCGCCGCCGCGCCCGCGACCCCCGCCATGCCGGTCAGGACCGATCTCCTGTTGATGTGCGCACCGTTGCCGGGTCGGTTCATCCTCAGCGTCCTCCTTCGTCGAGCCGGACACCCTGCCCCGCCCGGGGGCCACGGTAATGAGACTCATTTCGACACTGAACCGGCGGCAAAAAGGTTCTTCGCCGATCCGATGTCAAGATGGCGGTAGCGGCTCCGACCTCCTCGCGACAGCAACTCCGGTTCGAAGGAGCATTTCGATGTCCCAGGTCCGTGTTCACAACTTCGCGATCTCGCTCGACGGTTTCGGTACCGGCGAGGGCCTGTCCCTCGAGGCCCCGTTCGGCCACGCCGGCGAACGCCTGCACGAGTGGTACGTCGGCACGCGGTACTTCCACGCGGCGGACGACCGGCCGGGCGGCACGCTCGGCGTCGACAACGCGTTCGCCGAGCAGCACGACCGGGGGTTCGGGGCCGAGATCATGGGTGCCGGCAAGTTCGGCCCGCCCGGCTGGCAGGACGACCCCGACTGGAAGGGCTGGTGGGGTCCGAACCCGGTCTACCACTCCCCCGTCTTCGTCCTCACCCACCGCCCGCGCCCGTCGATCGAGATGGAGGGTGGAACGACGTTCCACTTCCTCGACGCGACCCCGGCCGATGCTCTCGTCGAGGCCCGCAAGGCCGCCGACGGCGCCGACATCCGGCTCGGCGGCGGCGCGACCCTGATCCGCGAGTTCCTCGCCGAGGGCCTGGTCGACTACCTGCACGTCGCCCAGGTCCCCATCCTCCTCGGCCGCGGCGTCCGCCTCTGGGACGGCCTCGAAGGCCTCGAGTCCCACTACGACATCGAGCCCATCTCCACCCCCACCGGCATCACCCACCTGACGTTCACCCGAAAGGCCCCCGTCACCTAGCGAGCACGCCCTTGCCCGCGACGTCTGCTCCCAACCGAACATCAATCAGGTTGGGAGTCTCGTCGCCCCCCGCCCCCCGCGACTGTCCGTAGTCTCTGGTTGGCGCTACGAACGGTCGTAGTGGGAGGGCGGGAAGGGGTGGCGGTCGGTCAAGGGGTAGATCTCGCCTTCGGACTCCTCGTGGCGGAGTTCGGCCTCGGCTTCCTGGTACTCCTCGGTGTCGCGGACGTCGGTCGGGACCGGGTCGTCGGTCGCCGGAGGTACGTCGTCCGGGTCGTAGGCGTCGATCCCCGCCTCGACCCGTTCCTGCTCGGTACGGCGAGCCAGTTCGTCGTCGTTCGGGCTCGTCGGCGCACCGCCGTGCTCCCGCCGGTCTCGATGAACGTCCTCGGACGTCTCGAAGGGTTCGTCGGTCATCGTTCCTCCTCGATTACACCCAGACCACGGTACGCACGCCGTGCCCTCCCGAACAGCGGTCGTCCGGCGCCGCGTCCGCCGTACCATCGACACCGTGACGGCCATCAGCAAGACGGCACCCGGAACAGTCGCCGAGGTGACCGCTCGATTCCGCGCGATCCTCGAGGCCCGGAACGTCCACGTGTTCGCGGTGAACGACCACGCGGAGGCTGCACGAGCCGCCGGGCTCACTCTCCGCGACACGGTGCTCGTGATCTTCGGGAACCCAGCGGCGGGTACGCCGGTGATGGCGGCCGCTCCGCTGGCTGCGCTCGACTTGCCGCTGAAGGTGCTGATCTGGGACGACGACGGTACGACGCGCCTCGCGTACTACTCGCCCGAGAGCATCACCGAACGCCACGGCCTGACCCCGGAGACAACCGCCAGCCTGTCCGCGATCCACCACCTGACGGACGCGCTCACCACCCCGTGAACGACACGTCGCTCAGTCGGGCCGTGAATGGGGCGTCGCTCAATCGGCTTGCCCCGGATCGTCCAGGAACTCGCGGACGTCCTGCGCGCACCGGCAGGCGACCGCGTTCTTCGCCGCCCACTCCAGCGCCGCCGCCCGGGTCGGTACGTCGACGATCATGAAGCCGCCGATGAGCTCCTTGCTCTCCGGGTACGGACCGTCGATGACCATCCCGTCGCTCGCCACCACGGCGTGCCCGACGTCGTCCCCGTAGTCCAGCCCGCCGGCGAACACGTACACGCCGGCGTCCTTCGCCTCCTGGACCACCGCATGGGACTCGCGGCCCACCACCGGCCAGTCCTCCTCGGTGAGGTGGTTCATCGAACCGTTCTCGAACGAGATCAGGTACTTCGGCATCGCGTCGCTCCTTGTCCCGGAAGCCGTCCTCGGGCCACCGTCCACCCCTGCTACGAACGCTTCGCCCGGAATCCGACAGGGCTGGTGATGAGTTCTCGCGCCCGTACCCGTCATACCTCCAACGGCACATGATCGGACGGAAGGACGAGGTTATGGTTACGGACACGCGGCTGGAGGAGCACAGCGTGAACAGTCTGGGCGACGGCGCCCTGGGCGGGGACGGTCTCGACGGTTTGGGCGCGGGCGGCCTCGGCGAGGTTGACGAGGCGGCGTTCTCGGGGCTGGCGGAGCGGCACCGGCGGGAGCTGCACGTGCACTGCTACCGGATGCTCGGGTCGTTCCAGGACGCCGAGGACACCGTGCAGGAGACTTTCCTGCGCGCCTGGCGGCGACGGGAGACGTTCGCGGGCCGGTCGACGTTCCGCGCCTGGCTGTACCGGATCGCCACCAACGCCTGCCTGGACCTGCTCGCCGCGCGCCGCCCGGAGCCCGCGACCGACGGCGAGGTGCCGTGGCTGCAGCCCTACCCGGACCGGCTGCTCGACGAGCTGCCCGCGGACCACGCGGACGAGCCGGAGACCGTCGCCCTCGCGCGGGAGACGATCGAGCTGGCGTACCTGGTCGCGGTACAGCACCTCGCGCCGCGGCCGCGCGCCGTCCTCATCCTGCGCGACGTACTCGGCTGGCCGGCGAAGGACGTAGCCGAACTCCTAGGCGACTCCGTCAACTCCGTGAACAGCGCACTGCAGCGAGCCCGCGCCGGCCTGCGGGAGCACCTGCCCGCCGAGCGGCAGGACTGGACCGGAGGCAACGAGGACACCAGCACCCGCGAGCTGGTACGCCGCTTCACCGAAGCCAGCGTGGCCACGAACATCGACGTACTCGCCACGATGCTGCGCGACGACGTCCGCTGCTCGATGCCGCCCACACCTGGCCTGTACGTCGGCCGCGACGCCGTCGTGAGCGACTGGCGCGAGAGCGGCTTCGAGGAGATGAAGGGCCTACGCGGCGTACCCACGTCGGTGAACCGGCAGCCCGCCGTCGCGTTCTACCTCTGGCAGGAGCCCGAGGGCGCGTACTTGCCGCTCACGCTCGACGTACTGCGCATCACCGGCGGGGCGATCACGGAGATCGTCACCTTCCACGCGGACCAGTTCCCACGACTCGGCCTCCCGGCGCGCCTCGCGGCAGGTGTCGAATGACCGGGAGCACCGTGGGGGTCGTCGGACGCACCGCCCACCCGGTCCGTGGGCTCGTCGTCACCGGCGTCATCGCCACGCTCGCGACGATGCTGACCGTCACGCTCGGCGCTGCGCTTGCTCAGGCCGTCGGGGCCGACTTCCAGATCCCCGACGGCGGCGAAACCATCCCATTGGCCGGGTTTGCCGTGGTGACGGGCTTCTTCTCGCTCATCGGCGTACTCCTTGCCGTCGCGCTCCTCCGCTGGAGCGCGCGTCCCGCCGTACCCTTCGTGTGGACGACAGTCGCCCTGACCACGATCTCGCTGGTCCCGCCCCTCGTCTCCGGGGCTGAGGTCGCCACCATCGCAGCTCTGCTCGCACTACACCTCGTCGCCGCCGGCGTGATGATTTCCACCCTCACAACGAGCCTCCGCCGCGCTAATCGCGACGGCGGGCGAGGTGCGCCGTGATCTCGGCGTCGACCTCGACGGTCTCAGGAAGGACCTCGAGAGTGCGGCGGAACACCTCGTCCCGATCCGCGGGCGCGAGCATCACGTACGCCGAGATCGTCGAGAGCTGCCCGATGTAATCGCGAGCGCTCATCGTCAGCCGCCGATCGATCACCGACTGCCGAACATCGCCGAACCATTCGGACTGCTGAAGCTCCGTCCCAGGCCACTGCATCGGCCGATCCGCACGCGTGCCGTCCGGCGACGGCACGCCATCGTCCTCCAGGTACGGCGCCCGCGCCTCGCGCGCTGCCTCTCTGAGGTCAGGGTCAGCTAACTGCGTCGGCACACCGCACGACGCGAACACCCCACCCGGCCGGACCAGCCGAGCCATCCGGTCCCACCGACCTTCGGGGTCGGTCCAATGCAGCGCAGCAGCCGAATACACCAGGTCGTACGACGAATCGAGCGGCAGATCCTCGAACGCGGCCTGCACGGTCGTCACATCCGCCGGCACATGCTTCCGCATCACCGCGAGCATCGCCGCATCCGGTTCGGTCGCCGTCACCGCGATCCCACCCTGCGCGAACAACCGCGTCGCCTTACCCGTCCCCGCACCGATCTCCAGTGCGGTCCGAACCGGCGCCCCGGCGTACGACGTCACCAACTCGAGCAGCTCCACCGGATACCCCGGCCGAAACCGCTCATAAGCCTCCGCCACCGCCCCAAAACTCAACCCACGAACAACCATCCCAGCATCCTGACACCCCCACCCCCACCCCGCCCGCCATTTTCCACCGACCACCAACGCCGGCCCGAGGCCAAAGCAGCTCTGCTTCCCTTACGTAGAAGCCGTTTCACCATCCTGGCCGCGCGTTGCTTCACCCGTCAGCACGCCGAACCACTGCTCTGCCTCAAACTCCGTGAACCGCTGAACCTCGACGAATCCCAGCCGAGCCGCCAGCCGAACCGACCGTTCGTTAGCGGCCTGAGTACAGAGCACGACGGGATCCCCAGGCAACACGTCCGCCACCCACCGAAGCGCAGCTCCCACGGCCTCGGTCGCATATCCACGCCCCCAAAACTCCGGCAGAAAGGTGTAACTCACCTCAATCTCCCCACCCTCCGCCCGCACATGCCCCGGCCTGCTCAGCTCGCGCCGACCGAAGCTCACAACACCGACAAACCGCCCCTCACCCTCAACCACAAACACCCCCACCCGCCGCCCCGGCACCTCCGGCACAACCTCCTCAACCTCCGCCCGCGACCGCGCCCCACCCAAATACCGCCGCACCTCCCCAGACGAAAGCAAGTCAACAAACCCCGCCCGATCCCCCGCCTCACTCTCACGCAACAACAACCGCCCTGTCCGAACCACCGCCGGCGGCCAACCACCAATCCCCAGATCAGTCACGCACCCACCCTAGGCGTGCGCGTTCGGCAGTCGAGCGGAACAGCTCCATAGCTGCACTCGCCAACATGCCACCGAGTCACATCGCCCAGCGCGCTGATCCAGGCCACAACTGGGAGATTCGCATCCTCACCGGTTGGGACGAGTAGACGGTCACGAACACTCCACCAGGCTGACTGAGGGCGGCGTACCGGCACGACTTGCGGCCAGTGCTGCCCGAAATGACCGAAGCGATGGACGAGATCTTCTCTGACCTACAGCTCACGGAGACTTAGCCTCCCGGGTCACGCGAAAGGCCGGTCTCCCGAGTGGGAAACCGGCCTCTGACCTGCGGTGGAGCTTAGGGGATTCGAACCCCTGACCTCTTCCATGCCATGGAAGCGCGCTACCAACTGCGCCAAAGCCCCGCGGTGTCTTGCGGACTCGGAAAGCTTAGCGGATGAGTGCCTGCAAAGAAAAATCGGTTCCCTCGTGGGGCTGATGTGGTCCGCACCACGTGTAACCGGCGGTCCGGAGGGCTGCCGATGGTGGGGGCTGAGGACAGGAAATGGTGACTGGGCACAGGCTATTGCCTGTCTCCAGTCACCACAGCCTGTCGCCAGGAACCGCCACCGCGCAGCGGTGTCGTTTGGGTCGCGGAGGGGTTGGGAGGCTCGGGGTGGGTCAGCGTTGGGGGTCGTCGCTCATTACTGGTTCGGGGAGGGAACCGGCGTTCCATTCTTCGATGCGCCAGCCGTGGCGGCCGGGGAGAAGAGAGACCCAGTTGCAGTTGGAGAGGCCGCCGAAGGCGGGCCAGTGGGGCTTGGGGATGCCGAGGAAGAGGCAGATGCCGACGCGGGCGGCGAGGCCGTGGGTGGCGACGACGGTGGTGTCTTCGGGCAAGCCCTGTTCGGAGATGCGCTCCAGCGCCTTCGAGAAGCGGGAGGCGACTTCTTCGACGGTTTCGCCGTTGGTACCGCGTCGTTGGGGTTCACCGCTCCGGATCCGGGCGGCTGCCTCGGGGTTGATCGCGGCGAGTTCGGACATGGTGAGGCCAGCCCAGTCGTCGACGTCGATCTCGCGGAGTGCCTCGTCGTACTCGATTTTGAGGCCGGTCAGCGCGGCGAGTTCACCGGCGGTGGAGGCGGCGCGCTGGAGGTCGCTCGCGAAGAGTCGGGTCGGCGCGAGGGAGGCGAGCCGGGCCGCGGCGGCGCGGGCCTGGCCTACGCCGACCGGGTCGAGCGGGATGTCCGCCTGGCCCTGGATCTTGTCCTGCAGGTTCCACTCCGTCCGGCCGTGCCGCCAGACGATCAACCGGCCCGCGGTCATTCAGCAGACGCCGAAGCGGGGCCCGAAGCCGAGCCGACAGCGTCCGAGCCCGCAGCATCCGAGCCGGCACCGTCAGAGCCAGCAGACGGGACACTAGACGGGACGGCGGACGGGCCGGCCGACGGCAGCGGGATCACAGGGCAGTCGCGCCACAGGCGCTCGAGGGAGTAGAACGCGCGCTCCTCGTCGTGCTGGACGTGGATGACGATCTCGAGGTAGTCGAGCAGCACCCAGCGGCCTTCCCGGGCGCCTTCGCGGCGCACCGGCTTGGCGTCGAAGTCTTCCCGGAGCTTGTCCTCGATCGCGTCCACGATCGCGCGCACCTGGCGGTCGTTGGAGGCGGACGCGACCAGGAACGCGTCGGTGATGGCGAGCTGCTCGGACACGTCGAACGCGAGGACGTTCTCGGCCTTCTTGTCGTGTGCCGCTTCCGCGGCCGCGGTCAGCAGCTCGATAGCGCGTTCACTGGCGGGCATAAAACGTCCTAACGGTTGGTGTAGAGCTCACGCTTGGCGATGTACTGGACGATGCCGTCGGGCACCAGGTACCAGGTCGGGTTGCCCTTGGCGACCCGGGCCCGGCATTCGGTGGACGAGATCGCCAGCGCCGGCACCTCGAGCAGCGTGATCCGGTCCATCGGCAGCTGGTCCAGCGGCAGTTCGAGCTGTTCGGTCCCCGGCCTGGTGCAGCCGACGAACTGGGCGAGCTTGAACATCTCGTCCACGTCCCGCCAGGTGAGGATCTGGGCGAGCGCGTCGGCACCGGTGATGAAGAACAGTTCGGCGTCCGGGTACAGCTTGGACAGGTCGCGCAAGGTGTCGATGGTGTACGTCGGACCTGGCCGGTCGATGTCCACTCGGCTGACCGAGAACCGCGGGTTGGACGCGGTCGCGATCACGGTCATCAGGTACCGGTCCTCGGCCGGGGAGACGTTCCGTTCCGACTTCTGCCACGGCTGGCCGGTCGGGACGAAGATCACCTCGTCGAGGTCGAAGTACGACTGCACCTCGCTGGCAGCGACCAGGTGACCGTGATGGATCGGGTCGAACGTTCCGCCCATCACACCGATCCGTCGTACCCGCTCCACAGCAGTCATGCCCATCGCGCCGCTCAGCTGTGCGGCCGGCCCTTGCCCATGATGACGGTGACGAGCAGCAGCAGGACGAGCACGAACAGGGCGAACCCGCCGTACCACCACTTGGAGATGTGCGAAGCCTCGACCGTGGCTTCGGTGATGGCCGCCACCTGCGGCACGAGGATCGAGAACATGGTGCAGAGCCTATCTCGTACTGCCTCCGACGACAGCGACCGGTGGCCTCGGGACACTCACCGAGGGACACCGGTCGCGGAAGGGGAGGTCAGCTGTGGCGGACGTGACGGGTCAGCAGCCGGCGCCAGGTGGACGGTACGGCGTGGGCGCGGCGGGCCTTGGCCGCGACTCGGTGCCGCTCGTCGATGTGGGCACGGGCAACGTCGGGGGTGATCATGATTCCTTCACTGGGTTGGTACGGCGGAGCCGGGGTGGACTGTCCCCGGTACCTCAAATTGTACGAGATCAACTACGCTCTCACAAACGAATTAAAGGCTGAACGCATTCCCAGCCTTAGAATCTGTGGTGAACAGGAGGAGTCATGGACGCAATCGATCGGCAGCTGATCGAAGCGCTCCGGCTGAACGGCCGCTCCAGCTGGGCCGAGCTCGGCCGGGAGGTCGGCCTGTCCGGCCCGAGCGTCCAGGAGCGGGTGCGCCGGCTCGAGGAGCGCGGCGTTGTCCTCGGGTACCGCGCGGTGGTCGCGCCGGACCAGGTCGGACTCGGGACCAGCGCGCTGATCGGGCTCTTCCAGCGCGACGACGTGGAGACCGACGACATCGTCGAGCAGGTCCGCGAGATCGAGGCGGTCGAGGACTGCTGGTTCGTGGCCGGCGACCAGGAACTGGTGGTGAAGGTCCGGGTCGCCGACGTGACGCAGCTCGAGGCGGTCGTCGGCTCGCTGCGCCGGGTGAACGGCGTGGTCAGGACGCGGACGACGGTTGTGCTGTCGACTCGCTGGGAAGGCCGTCCCGCGCCGCTGCCCGAGTAAGGAGCAGTACGACGCCCGCGGCGAGCGCGAGGGCAGCGGCGACGGGATAGAGCAGGCGGGGGGCGTGCTGGTACGTCGTACCGCCGATCGCCGGTGCGAGGAACATGCCGCTGATCGACGCGGCGGCGTACAGGCTGGAGTAGCGCCCGACCATGCCCGCGGGCGCGGCGTCGGCGACGTGGGCGGTCGCGGTCGGTTTGTACAGCATCTCGCCCGCCGTCATCACGACGATCGCCAGCGCAGCCCCGGCAAGCGCGGGCCAGACCCCGACAATCGCGAGTCCCACGCCGATCAGGGCGAAACCGGTCGCGATCACGCGGGTCGCGCGGTGCCCGCCGAGGCGTACGGCGAGCGGCGCCTCGAACAGGACGATGACGACGGAGCTGGCCCCGAGCAGTACGCCGTACGCGACGGCCGGCGTGCCCGCATCGCGCAGTAGGAGCGGCAGGGTCGCGAAGATCTGCCGGTACACGGTGTCGACCACGATGATCGTCGCCAGCACCATCAGGACCGGGCGATCACTGAGGACCGCTTTCCACAGGCCGGTCGTCGAGGCGGTCGGCGTACGGCGGGCGCTCGGGACCCACCGCCAGACGATCGCGGCCATCACCAGGCTGGTGATCGCGTCGGCGGCGAAGACCAGCGAGAAGTCGTAGGCCGCGAGCAGTCCACCGAGCGGCGGGCCGATCGTGAAGCCCGCGTTGGTCGCAGTACGGGACAGCGCGATGCCCTCGCGGCGCCGTTCGGGCGGGAGGGAACTGGTGACGAGGGCGCTGAGATTGGGCCGCCCCGCTCCGCCGAACAAGCCGGCCAGCGCGGCGACGACAGCGATCGCCGGTCCGGGCACGAACGGCATCGCCATGCACGAGACCGCCCAGAGCAGTTGGCTGGCCACCGCCGCCGTACGCAGGCCGAAGCGGTCGCCGAACCAGCCGCCGCCGAGGTTGCCACCAAGCAGCCCGATGCCGTACGCCGCCGCCGCGAAGCCCGCCTGCTGCGCCGACATCCCGCGGTCCTCGACGAGGTACAGCGTCAGGTAGACCCACGCGAGCGCACCGGCACCGTTGACCAGCTGGCCGACCATCACGGCCTTCAGCCAGGTGGGCAGTTCCGCGATCCGGCGCCAGTACATGTCGGTCCTCCGGTAGAGTGAGTTCCTGTTGGGAACTTACTGGGCCAGCCAGGGCGTATCTCCCACTCCCGCGCCGTAGCGAGCAGGTGCTCGGTGCGGTAGCTCGGTGCGCGGGAGCGAAGGTCTCGATGCGGAGCATCGTGGCCTTTGCTCACGTGCGGCGAGGTGCCGTGCCGAGTGCCGCGCAGTAGGCGGGGGAGTGGGAGACACGCCCTAAGCGTGGTGGCAACCGGATTCGAAGGAGCGCGGACGTGCGGCGGAGCAGATTCTCCCCCGAGCCGGACTGTGCGATCGCGCAGTCTCTCGCGGTGGTCGGCGACGGCTGGGAACTGCTGATCGTCCGCGATCTGGCCCGCGGGGTCTCACGGTTCGACGAGCTGGCGGGGTCGCTGCAGATCTCGCGGAAGGTCCTGACCGAGCGGCTGACCGGCCTGCTGGACAGCGGGATCGTCGAGCGGTCGGCGTACCAGGAACGGCCGACTCGGTACGCGTACGAGCTGACGCCGCGCGGGCGAGCCCTCCTGCCGGTCCTCGTCGCGCTCCAGGACTGGGGCGATCGCTGGCTGCTCGGCGACGGCTCACTGACCGGGACGAACGCCGCTGACGAGCCGCCGGCGCACCGCCTCCACGACCTGGCGGGTCAGCGGGTCCCGTACGTCGCTCTGCCGTCGACCGCGGGTACGACGGTTGACGTGGTGGACGCGGATGCCCGCGCGACCGTCCTGTTCGGGTATCCGGCGACGGGGCGGCCGACGCCACTGCCCGCGGGATGGGACGAGATCGCGGGGACCACTGGGTGCACGCTGGAGAACCGGCTGTTCGCCGGACGACTGTCCGAGTTCGCCGAGCGGGATGTCGCGGTGCGTGGGGTCAGCACGCAGCGGACCGACGAGCAGCAGGCGTTCGCGAAGGCGGAGGACATCCCACACCTGCTGCTGTCCGACCTCGACCTGGAACTGGCGGCGGCCCTGCGGTTGCCGACCTTCCGGGCCGGTGGGTACGAGCGGTTGAAGCGGGTGGTGCTGGTGATCGGCGCCGATCGTGTGGTGCGAGCCGTGCGGTATCCGGTGACCGACATCGCGGATGCGGTCGACTGGGCGCTCACGACTGCTTCGTGAAGAAGGCCTTCACTTCGGCCGCGATGCGGCGTACTGCTTCGGGTTTGCCGGTCGGGTTGACGCCGCCCGGGTCCGAGGACGAGCCGTGGTCGAAGCCGTCGAACTCGATCCGGCGGCAGTGCGGGAGCACCTTCTCCAGCGTGGCGCGGCCCGGCTCGAGACCGTGCAGGCCCTTGGTGCCGCCGAGCAGCAGGACGTCGGCGTCGACGGTGCGGAAGTTGTCGAAGGTGCCGGCCAACTCGGCGACAATGGTGCCTTCGGCATGGATCGTCGGAGCCAGCTGGCGCATCGTGATCGCGTCTTCGCCGGCCTGACGCTCCTCCTTCGCCATCATCTTCTCGGTCATCCAGCGGAGCAGGCCGCGCGGCATCACCTTGAGGAACGCCGGCGCCATCTCGAAGCCGAACATGCTCGTGACCATCGCGCCGGCGACGTCACCGCGGGCGATCTCCTGGTCGAAGCGGGCCAGCCACTCACGGTGCGGCGCCCCGTCGGCGACGATCGCGGGCTCGTAGAGGGCGATCTGCTCGAGCCCGGGGAGCACCCGGGCAGCCTCCAGGACCACCGCTCCCCCGGCACTCACGCCGAACGCACGGTCGGCACCGGCCGCGGTGAGGACGGCCTCCAGATCCTCCAGCTCGGTGTGGACGCCGTGGTCCGGTCGTTGCGGGCCGGAGAGGCCGCGACCGCGGCGGTCCGGGAGGTAGACCGTGAACTCATCGCCCAACGCCTCAGCGAGGAGCGTGTGACTGCGGGCGGACTCCATGCTGCCGTGCAGTACGACGACGGCCGGTCCGTGCCCGGTTTTGTAGTAGCCGATCTCAGTGCCATCCCGGGAGGTGACTGTGTCCTGGGTCAGTTCTGCTGTTCTCATGACTCGATAGTTACACGCGACCTAGTTACATTGCAACTAGTTTCTTTGTACCGCTATTCTGAGCGTGTGACCTTTCGACGCTCCCCCCTCGCCCTGGCGATCCTCGGCCTCCTGGAGAACGGGCCGCTGCATCCGTACGGGATCCAGCGGTTGATCAAGCAGTGGGGCAAGGACCAGGTCGTCAACGTCGGGCAGCGGACGAGCCTGTACCGGATGATCGTGCGGCTCGAGGAGGCCGGCCTGATCGCGGTCGGCGCGACGGAGCGCGACGAGCGTTACCCGGAGCGCACCGTGTACCACCTGACCGACGAGGGCCGGCGGACCTGCCGGGAGTGGCTGGCGGAGATCATCACGACACCGCGGAACGAGTTCCCGGAGTTCCCGGCGGCGCTGTCGTTCGTGATGCTGGTGACGCCGAACGTGGCGGGTGAGCTACTGGTCCAGCGGCGTGAGCTGCTGACGAAACGGATCGCCGAACTGCACCTGGAGCTCAGGACCCAGGTCGACGGCGAGCCGATACCGCGGTTCGCGCTGCTGGAGACGGAGTACCAGGTCGCGGTGGCGGTCGCCGAGGCCAAGTGGATCGACGGGGTACTCCACGACCTGCGGTCGGGCAGGCTGACCTGGACGCCGGGGCCGGTGTGACCAACCGGGCCGGCGACGGTGCGGCACCAGAAGTTGAAGTCTGGTGGGCCGAGGTCGGCCTCGCCCGGCAGGACTTCATCGCGGATCTGAATGACGTCGAGCGCGGGCGCCTGGACGCGTACCTACGAGACGTGGACAAGGCCAGGTTCCTGCTGGGCGTGACGATCGTACGACGAGTCCTCGCCGCGCGACTTTCGTTGCCAGCAGCAAAGATCGAGCTGGACCGGACCTGCCCCGAGTGCGCCAAGCCCCACGGAAAGGTACGGACCCCAGGAGCCGAGCTCTCGGTGACGCACTCAGGCGACCTCGTCGGAGTCGCGTTCGCAGAGCAGCCGGTTGGGCTCGACGTGGAGCAGATCGACTCGACAATCGACGTCGACGCAGTAGCCAGGATCGCCTTGGCCCCCGCGGAGGCCCAGGAACTCAATGGGTACGACGGAATCGCCAAGGCGCGGGCGTTCACGACGTACTGGACGCGGAAAGAGGCTGTGCTGAAGGCAACCGGGGAAGGTCTGCGCGGCGACCTACGCGCGGCCGTCCCGCCCGGGATGCACGTAATAGACCTCGAGGTCGGCGCTGATCACCGCGCGGCTCTCGCCATCATCTCGCGCGCACAACCCACTATCCGCACGCCCAGCATCACCGAACTACTCGCCTGAACAATCAGCTTCGGAGCTGACCCTCACCGGTCACGATGTACTTCGTCGAGGTCATCTCGGGCAGCCCCATCGGCCCGCGGGCGTGGAGTTTCTGAGTGGAGATCCCGATCTCGGCGCCGAAGCCGAACTCGCCGCCGTCGGTGAAGCGGGTGCTGGCGTTCACCACGACCGCTGCCGAGTCGACCGCCTGCGTGAAGCGACGCGCCGCGGACTGGGCGCGGGTGATGATCGCCTCGGTGTGCCCAGAGCTGTACCGGCGGATGTGCTGCACCGCCGCTTCGAGCGAGTCGACCACGGCCGCGGAGAGATCGAGCGAGTTGTACTCGGTCCCGAAGTCCTCGTCGGTGGCAGCAACAACATCCTTGCCAGCAGCAACCACTGCCGGATCGCCGTGCACGGTCACGCCGGCCTCGGTCAGAGCCGGCAGCGCCTGCGCCAGGAACTCGTCGGCGACCGAAGCATGCACGAGCAGCGACTCCGCCGCGTTGCACACACTCGGGCGCTGGGTCTTCGCGTTCAGCAGGATCCGCAGGGCGAGCTCGAGGTCCGCGTCCGCATCGACGTACACGTGGCAGTTGCCGACCCCGGTCTCGATCACCGGGACCGAAGACTCCCCCACCACCGTCTGGATCAGACCGGCGCCACCGCGCGGGATCAGTACGTCGACCAGCCCGCGCGCCTGCATCAGCTCCTTCACCGCGGCGCGATCCGTCGGCACGCCCTGGACGACGTCCGCGGGCAGTCCGGCCGACTCGGCGGCGTCCCGCAGTACGGCGATGATCGCCTCGTTGGACGACTTCGCGGACGAGGAACCGCGGAGCAGCACGGCGTTGCCGGACTTCAGGCAGATGCCGGCGGCGTCGGCGGTCACGTTCGGGCGCGCCTCGTAGATGATCCCGACCACACCGAACGGGACCCGGACCTGACGGAGCTCGAGACCGTTCGGCAACGTGTAGCCGCGGGTCACCTCACCGACCGGGTCGGTCAGCCCCGCGAGCTGCTCGAGCCCGGCCGCCATCCCGTCGACGCGCGCCGGGTTCAGCGCCAGCCGGTCGACCGTGGACTCCGGCGTACCGGCTTCGCGCGCGGCCGCGACATCCTTGGCGTTGGCCGCGACGATCGCGTCCGTGTGCTCCCGCAGCGCAGCCGCCATGGCGTGCAGCGCGGCGTCCTTGGTCGCCCGGGACGCGTCAGCCAGGGAGTACGACGCCTCACGGGCCCGGCGCGCCAGCTCGATGATCTCGCTCACCCCTTCATCGTATGGCCCCACCACGGCTCCGACGGACACGGATCTCACCAGACGGCAGCACGACCCGCCGGCCTCGACGTCCGACCGGCGCGCTGATCGGGCGAGTTGCCGACGTACCTGGTCGGGTCCTGTTCACGCTCGCGGGCGTGCCGTGCGAAGTCTTCGACTGACCCGAGGTAGGCGCGCGATCCCGTGTGCCAGCGGCACCACGGCCGCGAGAGCCAGGTTCAGGCGGCGGTCGGCAGGCGCGATCGGTACGCCGTCGTTCTTCAACCGCCGCCAGGCCCAGACACTGAACGGGATGACGACGAGTGGCGTGGTGACGAGGCCCGGTGTGTAGCGCCGCAACGCGACGGACTGCGCGATATGCGTGCCGGCATGCCAGCCGAACCCCATCAACGACGCCTGGAAGAACTTGCTCCGCCCACCGGTCGCCGCCCCCGCTGCGGAGGCGGCGGCCATCGCTACCCCGGTGATCCCGATCGCCGTGGCCGCCTCGGCCCGCGACATCGGCAACACCTTCGCCAACGGTCGCGGCAGGTCGCCGGACTGCGAGAACGCCGGCATCGTGGCGAGTTCCTCGAGATCATGGACGACCCACGCGGCGAGCAGACCCCAGGCGAGCTTCACTCGCCCATCGTAGGTTGCGGCTCTTCGGCCGGAGCTGTTTGTTTGGCTCGGCGGTTGCGGAGGAGTTTGAACAGGGTTCGCAGGGTCAGTAGGGCGACGAGGCCGACCAGTTGGCCGCCGAGGATGACCTTGGTGACGTCGACCGCGGGTGACCAGGTGACTTCGCGGTCGCTGATCACGTAGACACCGACCGGCCTGGCGGACAGTCCGAAGCCGCCGCCGGATCCGGATCCGTCGCTGCCCGGTCCGGTGATGCCTTCGCCGCGACCTGCTCCCCCGCCGCCGGTGACACGCGCGACCGGCAGCAGCGTGAAACCGTCGTGACTGACCGGAGTACCGAAGACAGTCCCGGCTCTGGCACCGTCCGTCACCCCGCGCAGTACGTCCACCACGTCCTTGTCTGGCTTACCCATGGATCCCCTCCTGGATCTAGGCGCCGAGGAACTTCAGCAGGTCGTAGGTGACGAAGGCCGGCCACACCACGGCTTTGAGGATGCCGAGGATGACCGGCCAGAAGCCGTCGGCGCGTTGGATGTAGTACACCAAAGCGCCGATCAGCCCGAGTCCGTAGACGGCGTTTCCGGCGCCGTTGGCCGCACCCCGTTTCGTGGTCATGTGACAGCCGTGCTCAGTCGGTCCTGGATGGTGCGGCGGTCCGGAGATGCGTCGCGATGGTGTGGGACCAGGCGGCGATGCGCTCCGGGTTGCGGAAGTCGCCGCCCTTGCCGGCGCGGACCATCGCCTTCGCCATGAACCCCGCGGCGTCCTCGGTGAGCCGCCCGCCGAACGTCACGTGCTCGACCGCGCCGAGGCGATCGGACAGCTTCGCGACCTGCGACACGGGCCGGATCTCACGCCGGTCAGCAGAATCGTCCAGCGGCCCGCTGCTGAACAGCCAGACCGGACGGTTCCGCAAAGCGTCGGCGTGACGGCGCGCGAACGTGCGCGCATCACGATTCCACCGCCCCGCGTAGAGGGCGCCGCCCAGTACGACGGCGTCGTACCCCTCGATCGAAGACACGTCCGCGGCCGGAAGAGCCTCCGCGGTCAGACCGTCCGCCTGCAGTGCGGTGACGATCATGTCGGCGATCCCTGCCGTCGACCCGTTCTTGGTGCCGTACGCGACCAGAACACTCGATGTACTCATGTCGCCTCCCCAACCTCACTCCCAGCCTCCCGACCACGCGGGAAACCAGCCAGGGGCCACTGTCCCGACGACCCGGGACCTTCGGACCAGGATCGCTCGGCGCGATGGACAGACCATGGAAGGAGAGGAGGTGCGATCGTGCTGAAGCAAACGAACCACCGAGCCTCGCCGGGTACACGACGGACCGGCTACGTCATCGCGATCCTGATCAACACCGCCGTACTCTTCGCCATCTACTCCTGGCCGGGATGGCAGACGGTCCCGTTCCTCACCGCCGAGACAACGGCGGTGCTCGGCTGGGTGACCGCGTCACTCATCGCCGGTCTCGTCGCCAACGTCTGCTATCTGGTGACGGATCCGCCGTGGCTGAAGTCCCTGGGAGACGTGGGGATCACCGGCATCGGCCTGGTCGCCGTCGTCCGCGTCTGGCAGGTCTTCCCCTTCGACTTCGGTGACTCGTCGTTCGACTGGACGTTGCTGCTACGGATCATGCTGGCCGTCGGCTTCTTCGGATCGATCGTCGCGCTGATCGTCCAACTCGTGTCGTTCGGCCGGGCGCGACGCTAGAGCAGCACCAGGTCGTCGCGGTGGACGACTTCGCGTTCGTACGCCGCTCCGAGTTCGCGGGCGAGGTCGCGCGTTGAACGGCCGAGGAGCTCGGGGAGTTCGGAGGCGTCGTAGTTGACCAGCCCGCGAGCGATCGTCACGCCGGACGGTGAGACCAGGTCGACGGGATCACCGGCGGAGAACGTCCCCTCGACCGCCGAGATCCCCGCGGGGAGCAGGGATGCGCGGCGTTGCGTCAACGCACGTACCGCGCCCTCGTCGAGGTGCAGCATGCCCTGACCGGACGTCGCGTGCGCCAACCACAACAGCCGGGTCTTGCGCCGCCGACCCGTCGGATGGAAGAGCGTCCCGACCGGCTCGCCGCTGAGCGCTTCACCGACCCGGCCGGCCGAGGTGAGGAGGACCGGAATCCCTGCCTCAGTAGCGATTGCGGCCGCTTCGACCTTCGTCTGCATGCCGCCGGTACCGACACCCGACGTACCGGTCTTGCCGATCGCGAGCGGCTCCAGGTCGGCGGCGCCACGGATCTCGGTCACCATCGACGTACCGGGCTTGCGCGGATCCCCGTCGTACAGGCCGTCGACGTCGGACAGCAGCAGCAACAGATCCGCGTGCACCAGGTGACTGGTCAGCGCCGCCAGCCGGTCGTTGTCACCGAAGCGGATCTCGGTCGTCGCCACCGTGTCGTTCTCGTTCACGATCGGTACGACGCCGAGCTCGAGCAACCGCGCGAACGTGCGGAACGCGTTGCGGTAGTGGCTTCGCCGGGTCACGTCGTCGACCGTCAGCAGCACCTGCCCGACCCGCAAACCGTGGGCCGCGAACGCGTCGCTGTAGCGGGCCATCAGCAGTCCCTGGCCGACCGAAGCAGCGGCCTGCTGGGTGGCCAGGTCGCGCGGTCGGGTCCGCAGCCCCATCGGCGCCAGCCCGGCGGCGATCGCGCCGGAGGAGACGAGTACGACCTCGGCTCCCGCCACCCGTCGCGCCGCGATGGCGTCGACGAGCAGCCGGAGTCGTTCGAGGTCGATCTTGCCGCGCTGGGTCAGCGACGACGAGCCGACCTTCACGACGATTCGCGTGGCGTTGGTCGCCTCCGCGCGCTGGTTCATGAAATCAACCGTTCTGGTCGAGATCCTCCTGCGACGCCAGCTCACGCGCTTCCTTGCGTGCGAGCTTCGCCGCAGCCGCTGCTGCTCGTTTCGCTTCCGCCGGCGACAGGTCCACGTCGTCGGCGTCCCAGTTGCCGCCGTACTCCGACCAGTCCTCGGACCGCTCGCCTTCCCGGAAGGCGTGGTACTCCGAGTCCTTCGTCCGCCGCCGCTGGGCCGCGGGACGATCTTCCTCGAGCCGGTGGTCCTCACCGCGCCGGGCGAGGATCTCCGCGCCGGCCTGGATGTCCGGCGCGAAGTCGAACACGATCGCGTTCGGCCCGTCGCCGATCATCACCGCGTCACCGGCCTGCGCGCCGAGCTTGATCAGCTCCTCCTCGACGCCGAGCCGGTTCAGCCGGTCGGCCAGGTAGCCGGTCGCCTCCGCATTCGCGAAGTCGGTCTGCCGCACCCAGCGCTCCGGCTTCGCGCCCTGCACCAGCCACCCGTCCTCGTCCGGCAGCTGCTTGACCTTGAACTCGGGTCCGCCCTGCACGTGCGGCCGGATCACGATCCGCGTGGTGTCGGGCTTCTCCTGCTCCGCGCGACGCCGTACGACGATCTCGGCCATCGCGAACTTCAGCGCTTCCAGGCCCTCGTGCGACGCGGTCGAGATCGGGAACACCCGCAGCCCGCGCTGCTCCAGCTCGGTCTGCACCATCTCCGCGATCTCCCGCGCATCCGGTACGTCGATCTTGTTCAGGGCAACGAGTCGCGGCCGGTCCTCCAGACCACCGTGCGCCTCGAGCTCGGCCTCGATCGTGTCCAGGTCGCTCAACGGATCGCGGCCCGGCTCGTACGTCGCGCAGTCGATGACGTGCACCAGTGCCGCGCACCGCTCCACGTGCCGCAGGAAGTCGTGCCCGAGCCCGCGCCCCTCGCTCGCACCCTCGATCAGACCGGGGACGTCAGCGACGGTGTACGTCGTGTCGCCGGCGACGACGACACCGAGGTTCGGGATCAGGGTCGTGAACGGGTAGTCGGCGATCTTCGGCCGGGCCCGGCTGATCGCGGCGACCAGCGACGACTTGCCCGCGCTCGGGAAGCCGACCAGGCCGATATCCGCGACGACCTTCAGCTCCAGGACGAGCGAGCGCTCCTCGCCGTCCTCACCGAGCAGCGCGAACCCGGGCGCCTTCCGCGAGCTGCTCGCCAGCGCCGCGTTGCCCAGACCGCCCTTACCGCCCTGCGCCGCGACGAACTCCGCACCGGGTCCGACGAGATCGGCCAGTACCTCGCCGTTCGCCGTACTGATCACTGTGCCGTCCGGGACGCCGAGGACCACGTCGCCGCCGTTGCCGCCGGCCTGGTGGTCACCCTTGCCCTGGGCACCGTTCGTGGCGGTGCGGTGGCTGGAGCGGTGGAAGTCGACGAGCGTGGTGACGTCCGGGTCGACGCGCAGGATCACGCTGCCGCCGTCGCCGCCGTTCCCGCCGTCGGGACCGCCGAGCGGCTTGAACTTCTCGCGGTGCACCGAGGCGCAGCCGTTTCCGCCGCGGCCCGCGGTGACATGCACCGAGACCCGATCGACAAAGCTGGGAATCGCCATCGGCCTTCTCTACTTCCTGTCTCCACCCCCGCCCCGAGCGGAGCGAGGGAATCTCTCACCCCGAGCGGAGCGAGGATTCTTTTCTTCTCTTGTCCTACACAAGCAAAAGGGCGGGTGCGCGGTATTCCGCGACCCGCCCTTCGACAGAGCTTCGTGAACCGGGTGGCGGTGTTACTCCGCCGGGGCCGGGACGATGTTGACGACGCGACGACCGCGCCGGGTGCCGAACTCCACGGTGCCCTCGGCCAGCGCGAACAGCGTGTCGTCGCCGCCACGGCCGACCAGGGTGCCCGGGTGGAAGTGCGTGCCACGCTGCCGGACGATGATCTCGCCGGCGTTGACCAGCTGACCGCCGTACCGCTTCACGCCGAGGCGCTGCGCGTTGGAGTCACGACCGTTGCGGGTCGAGGCCGCTCCCTTTTTGTGTGCCATTTGGTAATCAGCTCACTTCTTCGCGTCGATCGCGGTGACCTTGACCTGGGTGTAGTGCTGACGGTGCCCCTGGCGCTTGCGGTAACCGGTCTTGTTCTTGTACTTGAGGATGGTGATCTTCGGGCCCTTGCTGCGGCCGAGAACCTCAGCCGACACGGCCACGTTGGCCAGCGCCGCAGCGTCGGCCGTCACGGTGTCGCCATCGACGACGAGGACCGCAGGCAGCGACACAGTGTCGCCGACCTGGTCGGTCAGGCTGTCGATCTCGATGACATCGCCGACGGCGACCTTCTGCTGGGTGCCGCCACTGCGCACGATCGCGTACACCGTGGATCTCACTCTCTGCTGGATCGGAAAACTTACAGGTGTGATGGTGTGAGTGGGAGGTCCACGGAAGAACCCCTCGTTCCTCTCACTCTCACACCGAGCACAGGTTCGGTGCGCTTCGAGCGCACCGAACCACAAGCTTACAGCCCGAGGCTGGCAAACTCGAAATCGGTTCAGCTGCCGGTGGTGACGAGCTCCGACGGATCGGTGCTTTCACTCTCGGTAGCCGTCTTGCTCCGGCTCCGGCTGCTACGCCGGCGCCGGGTGGTCTTCGGGGAGCCGTTCTGTGCCGCGTCGGCCGCGTCGACCGCCCCAGCGGCCTCCGGAGCAGCCCCATCGGCCGCCGGGAAGCCCGTGGCCTCGGGGCTCACGTGCTCGTCGGCACCGGCGACGACCGGGTACCCGGTGGGCTCCGGCGTACCGTCGACGGCCCCGTCCGCCACCTCGTCCTTCTTCACCGAGGCTGCGGCGATCTGCGCGAGCCGCTGGGCCGCGTCGCCGTTGGACTGGGTCTCGGGCTCGGCGTGCTGCTCGTCGTCACCACGGCCCTTGCCGCGGCGGCGGCGCGAGCTCTTCCGGCCGCTCTCCTCCTGCTGCTGGGACTTGCCGTGGTCGTGACCGTTGCCGCTCTGCTGGCCGTTGTTCTGGCCACCGTTCTGACCACTGTTCTGGCCGTTGCGGCGGCGGGACTCCTTCGGCTCGTCGTGCAGGATCAGCCCGCGGCCACCGCAGTGGTCGCAGTTCTCGCTGAACGCCTCCAGCAGGCCGGTGCCGATCCGCTTCCGGGTCATCTGGACCAGGCCCAGCGAGGTGACCTCGGCCACCTGGTGCTTGGTCCGGTCGCGGCCCAGGCACTCCACCAGCCGGCGCAGTACCAGGTCCCGGTTCGACTCCAGCACCATGTCGATGAAGTCGATCACGATGATGCCGCCGATGTCGCGGAGCCGGAGCTGCCGGACGATCTCCTCGGCCGCCTCCAGGTTGTTCTTGGTGACGGTCTCCTCGAGGTTGCCCCCGGAGCCGGTGAACTTCCCGGTGTTCACATCGACGACGGTCATCGCCTCGGTGCGGTCGATGATCAGCGAGCCACCCGACGGCAGCCAGACCTTGCGGTCCAGCGCCTTCTTGATCTGCTCGTCGATCCGGTAGTTGGCGAACACGTCGCCGTCGCCGGTCCACTTCTCGACCCGGTCGGCCAGGTGCGGCGCGACGCCCGCGACGTACTCGCGGACCTGGTCGTAGGCGCGGTCGCCGGAGATGACGAGCTTGCCGAAGTCCTCGGTGAACAGGTCCCGGACGACGCGGATCAGCAGATCCGGCTCGCCGTACAGCAGCTGCGGGGCCTGGCCGTTCTTGGACTTCTTGTCGATCTCTTCCCAGGCGGACTGCAGGCGGCTGACGTCGGAGGTCAGCTCCTCCTCGGACGCACCTTCCGCGGCGGTCCGGACGATCACGCCGGCCTCGTCGGGAACGATGTCCTTGAGGATCGTCTTCAGCCGGTTCCGCTCGGTGTCGGGCAGCTTGCGGCTGATACCACCGTTGCCGCCGCGCGGGACGTACACGACGTACCGGCCGGGCAGGCTGATCTGGTTGGTGAGGCGGGCGCCCTTGTGGCCGATCGGGTCCTTGGTGACCTGCACCAGGACCGACTGGCCGGACTTCAGCACCTGCTCGATCTTCCGCGGGCCGCTTGAGCCACCGAGGGTGGCCCAGTCGACCTCACCGGCGTACAGGACCGCGTTGCGGCCCTTGCCGATGTCGATGAAGGCCGCCTCCATGCTGGGCAGCACGTTCTGCACGCGGCCGAGGTACACGTTGCCGATCAGGGAGGTCTGCTCGGCGGTGGTCACGTAGTGCTCGACCAGGACGTTGTCCTCGGAGACCGCGATCTGCGTCAGGTCCTCGCGGGACCGGATCACCATCGCCCGGTCGACCGACTCGCGGCGGGCCAGGAACTCGGCCTCGGTCACGATCGGCGCCCGGCGGCGACCGGCGGCGCGGCCCTCGCGGCGGCGCTGCTTCTTCGCTTCCAGGCGGGTCGAGCCCTCGATCGCGGTGACCTCGTTGGCCGAGTTCTTGCTACGCGGCTCGCGGACCCGGACGACGGTCTCGTCGGGGTCGTCCGCGGACGCGGTGCTGTCCTCGCCCTTGCGGCGACGGCGACGCCGGCGACGGCGCGACGAGCTGCCGCCCGACTCGCCGTCGTCGTCGGAGTCGTTGTCGTCCTCGGCGGCGTCGGCCTCGTGGTCGTCCTGCGCGTCGTTCTCGTCGCGCTCGTCGTCCGAGTGCTCGTCGGCGTTGTCGTCCGCACCGTCCGCGTCACCCGACTTGCGGCGCCGGCGGCCACCGCGACGACGGCGGCGACGACGAGTGCCCTCGCCGCCTTCCTCGCCGTCCTCACCCTGCGCGTCGGCCTGGGTCTCAGCCTCGTCGTCGGTGGTCTCGGTGTCGGCGCTCACGGCCTGCGGGTGCGCCTGCTCGGTCTCCTCGGCAGCCTCGCCCTCGTGGGACTCCGCGTCACGCCCGCGCCGGTTGCGCCGCCGCCGCGTACCAGCCGGCTGCTCATCGGCACCCGGCTCCGCGGCAACCGCAACCTCGGTTGCCTCGTCAGTCACTTCGGCACCACCCGACAAGCGGGTCCGCGAACGGCGGTTGCCCGACGTACGGGCGTCACTCGCGTCAGCGGCCGCGGCGTCTACGGCGTCCGCGGTCGTCTCGCCGGAGCCGGAGCGGGTGCGTGAACGGCGGTTGCCCGACGTACGGGCGTCACTCGCGTCAGCGGCCGTGGTCTCAGCCGCGTCAGCGGTCGTCTCACGGGAGCCCGACGAGCGGGTGCGCGAGCGACGGCTGGACGTGCGGGGCTCGGTCGCGTCGGCGCCTGCGGCGTCAGTGACCGCACCGTCGGTGTCGGCGGCGTCGGTGTCGGCGGCGTCGGTGCTGGTGGCGGCCGGCTGGGCGGTGTCGGTCGGGGCCTGGAACAGGACGGCGGCGGCCGGGGCGGGGCGCCGGCGGCTACGCCGCGTGCTCGGCGCTTCGGCGGCCGCCTCGCCGACGTCGGCCGAGCCGGTCGCGGAGCTCGCCGTAGCGGTCGCGGCGGTGTTCGCGGAGGCGTCGGCCGTGGACGGGCTGCTCGCCTCGGCGGTCGCGGTGGTGTCCGCGGCGGTCGACTTCGTCGTACGGCGGCGGGAGGTGCGCTTGGTCGCCGGAGCGTCGGACGTTGCCGGCGCCTCCGTGGCGGCCGGAGCGTCGGCGACGGCCGGAGTCTCGGAGGCGGGTGCCCCTGCGGCCTTCTTGGTGGTGCGCTTGCGCGTGGTCTTCTTCGCCGGAGCCGCGTCTGCGACCGGAGCGGCCTCGGTAACCGTGTCCGACTCCGCCGGAGCCTGGAAGAGCTCCGGGAGCGAGTCCTGACCGGCCGCGGCCTTCTTCGCCGGGCGCTTGGCGGTCTTCTTGGCCGTGGTGGCCTTCGCCACCGCCTTCTTGGCCGGGGCCTTCTTCGCGGCGGCCTTCTTGGCCGTCCTCTTCGCCGGCGCAGCGTCCACAGTGGACTCGGTGGACTCGACGGACTCGGCCGCAGCGGTGGCGGCCGGCTCGGCGGTCTTCTTCACGGTGCGCTTGCGCGTCGTAGTGGTCTTCTTCGCCGGCGCGGCCTTCTTCGCGCTCTTGCGCGTCGAGGCGGCGGGCGGGGCGGTGGCAGCCGAGTCGGCTGCGTCGGTGGTCGGCTCGTTGTCGAGCATGTAGTGCGGGTCTCCTCAAGCCTTCCGGCGCATCCCGGCTCCTGTCACGAGCCCGGGGCCTGCCGTAAGGCGGTCACGGTTCGCCACACCTGGCACCAGTGCCGCGGCGTAGCGGAAGCCTGCTGGATCCGCTCCGCCCGCGCTCAGGGCACAGAGGGAGCGGCGGCGTCGCCCTCCGCTGGTTGCGTCTGGTGGGGACCTGCCTGGCCGGTCGCGGTCGCCTGGTTGGCGTCGCGGTCACGAGCGAGCGGGTCGTCCACCATGCCGGTTGCCGCGATGAGCGGGCCCTGGGCGAGCCTGGTCAAAAGAGCCGGGCCCGTCACCGGAAGCGTCGCTACCTCTAGCACGCCGGCGAGAACGTCGTCGGGTCTCACGGCCGGGGTTCCGTGCCGTAACACCACTTGCAGTATCGCACACGTCGCAACCGACCCCGGTTCACTCACGACGGTGAGTCGGAGAACGGCGGCCCGACAGTCGAACGAGCGAAGCCCCCGTTTGGTCATGCGCTCGACCAGAATTTCCTCCCGGGCGAGGAACGCCTCGACCGCCGCCGCGGCCGCCTCCGGATCCGCCCCCGGCAACGCGATCCGCCACTCGCTGGCCTCCAACCGCTCGGCGAGCCCACCCGGCCCGGCGACCACGACCTCGAGGACGTCGAGCCCGGGCGGGAGTGCCTCGTCCAGCGCGGCCCGGACCTGCTCGGCGTCCCGCTCGTGTGTGAGCGATATCTCCAGGTACTCCGCCTCCGAGGCGGCTCCGGTCGGCGCGGCACCGGCGTACGAGATCTTCGGGTGCGGGCTGAAACCGTGCGAGAACGCGACCGGCAGGCCGGCCCGCCGTACGGCGCGCTCGAAGGCCCGCTGGAAGTCGCGGTGTGAGGTGAATCGCAGCCGTCCCCGCTTGGCGAATCTCACCCGCAGTTTCTGGACAGCGGGGAGCTGCTGCGAGGGCGGAGCTTGAACTGGTGGCACGTGCACAGTGTCTCAGCCCCCCACCGATGGCGGGTTGTAGGGCCGCTAACAGGTTGCAACCGGCCAGCGGTGAAACAACCCGGTACCGGGTTCACTCCGAGGCGGTGTAGCTCTCCGAAGGCTCGAAGGACGGGGTGGCGTCGCGGTCGAGTTCGATGTGGAGGTCACCGCGGAGGTCGTCGAAGACCACGACCTTGCTGCCGTCGGCGGGGACCCGGTCGGGCGAGGTCCGCATCCGGGCCTTGATCTCGTGCGCACCGGCGGGCGAGTCGTACGCGATCGTGACGTCGAGCTCCGGGCTCTGGCCGAGCCAGAACACGATGCGGCCGAGCTTGACGGTGCCGGCGTACCGGTGGCCGTCGCGGCGCAGGCGCTCGATCGTCGTCTGCCGCTCCCGCGCCGCCACCAGCGCCGCGGGCAGCCGGCCGAGTACGAGGATCCACCAGAGGACGGCTACCAGCGCGAGCGCGGCGGAGATCGCGTACGCCTCGGTGCCGATCCGGAAGTCGAGGGTCCGCCGGAGCGTCCCGGACGGGTCCACCGAGAAGCCGGTCACGACCGAAAAACCGGCACCGACGGCGACTCCGGCCAGCAGTGCCGACCCGACGAGCAGCCCCGCCGCCCGGCTCTGGCCGAGTCGCTGCCGTGCCTCCTCACCGAAGACGAGCGAGAAGTGCAGCAGGACGTACGCGACGACGACGGTGGCGACGATCCGCCAGAGCAGCCGGACGCCGCTCGGGAAGTCGACAGCGCACGTCTCGCCCGGCGCCGACGACGCGTTGCACAACCACGACGTACCCAGCAAGCTCGCGGCGGTCCAGGCTACGAAGCACAGGGCACCCAGGATCGCCAGGCGGGTCGTCACGTGGCCGGGCGACTCGCCGGGAGCGAGCCCGGTGATCCGCGACCCCTTGTCGGCCGCCGAGAACACCGGACGGTCGTCCCACCAGTCCTTCATCAGTACCCCCAGGTCCGAATCGGATCGAACGGTACCTGCAAATACTGCAAATAACCTCAGGGCTGGACCGCGGATTTTCCGGACAGGTACAGGGCCCAGCCGAGTACTCCGAACGACACCGTCGCGAGCACGGTGCGGACCAAGTTGGAGGCCACCCACTTGGCCTCGTCGAACGCCGCCCGGGCCGCGGCGACGTCCATCGTGGCCGGATCACCGGCCGCCTTCAGCGCGTCGTTCAGCGGCACGTTCACCGCCACCGTGACGATCATCGAGATCAGATACAGAACGAACGCGACCACGATCCACGGCAGCGCCTTCTCCTTCAGGCTGAGCAGGCCCGCGAGCACCGTGAACAGTAGGGCGCCGACGAACCCCAGGCCGAGGAACAGCGGGTTCACGATCGCCCGGTCGACGGCCTGGAACGCGCCGACGAAGGTCTTGTCGTCGGTCTTCGCCAGCCCGGGCATGAACGCGTTCGCGTAGATCGCGTACACGCCGGCGACCAGTCCCGTCGTCATCGTGGCCGCCATCAACGAAGCCACCCGCAGTCCGTTCATTTCTCTCCTTCGGTACGGCGGGAACTCCCCGCACCGAAAAAGTTAGTGGCCCGCGAGCGCCCGGGACATGTCGCCAGAACTCACCTCCATGTCCCTGCGCCTCAGAGCTTCGCGCACTGCCCCGAACGCGGGCCCGACACCTGGTTCGGGGCCTCCAGATTCGCCGGACTCGGACTGTTGCCGGAGCAACTGAGCGGGCCGGCAACGGTATTACCGGCGATCGAGACCGCCCGGCTGTTCGTGATCGCCACCGGCCCCTGGACCGTGCTGCCGACCGCGACCACGGAACGCGTCACCCCGTCAGCGGCGACCGGGCCGATGACCGTTGAGCGGAGAACCTGCAGGTCCGCGGCCCGATCAGCGCGAACCGGGCCGTTGACACGCGAGTCGGTGACGACGAGCGAAGCGCCGGACGTGACCAGGACCGAGCCGTTGACGGTCGCATTGGTCAGGCAGGTGACGCCCGAGCGGATGTACAGCGGACCGGCGTGCGTCCCGGTGAGGGTCGTCGTACAGGCCGGTGCCGGGCGCAGCAGCGTGACCGCGAACCGGCGCGCGTCCCCGATGTTGCCGGTGGCATCGATGGCGCGGTACTCGACCTGGTGACGCCCGTAACCAGGCGTTACGTCGTCCCACGGCACCACCCGCGGCACGCCCAGCTTCCCGTACACAAGCTGGTCGATCTCGGTGCCCTCGGCGGTGAACCGGAACGGCGCGGACGCGTCGGTCGGCCAGCCGAAGTAGTTGTACCAACCGTCCCCGTCGACGCGGAACTCCGGTACGACGTACCCCGGGCTGTCGTCCGTCGCCGCCAGCCCCATCGTGAACGCGTCGTTGTAGATGTACTCCGTCCCGCTCGCCTTCCGCACAGTCAGCAGCGGTTTCGACAGCGTCGACGTCACCGCCGGCCCGGTCCCTTCCACGTCCCAGACGAGCTCGTTGGCGCCGGCCCGAGCCGTGAGCGTGTGCCGCCCGGTCAGCTTCAGCGGGGCGAGATCGAAGTCCCGGTCGTTCCCTGGGTTGGCGACCGGTGTGCCGTCCACCAGCCAGGTGATCGCGCCCGCGGACTGGGCGGTCTCGGCGTACACGACGCCGTCGGCGCTGACCGGGTGATCGGTCGGCGTCGAGCCGGTGAAGGTCGGCGGCTCGGTCGGTGTCTGTGCGGTCAGGGAACTGTCGACGGTCCAGGATCGCGTCGCGGTCGGGCGGATCGTGGGGTCTCGGATGAAGTCGGTCGGGTCGACGATGGTCGCGGTCAGCGTGTATGGGCCGGCTGCGAGATCGAGCGTGCCGAGGTCGACGGCGCGGGCGTTCGCGGTCGGCAGCGCCGTACCGTCGAGCGACCAGGTCACGTCGAGTTCGTGGTCCACCGGATGCAGGGTCTGCAGCCAGACGACCTGATCGGCAGCGACCGGACCGGCCGGCGTACTGCTCTGGAACAGGCTCGCCTTGGCCGACAACCGCTGGGTCATCCGCTCGCGCGACACCTGGTCGAAGGCGTACCCGAGCGTCTTCATCATCGAGTGCGCACTGGGCCGCCAAACGCCGGAGCCGGCGTACGTCCCGCCCTCGTAGCGCCCGATCGTCCCGCCCGACTCCGACGGCTCCCCCAGCCAGCGCCACCACTTCTTGTGCTGGTCCAGCATCTGTTGCTCGGTCAGCAAACTGTGGTGGATCGAGGACGGCTCAGAACCCTGGTACGGCGCTCCGCGCTCGCCGCGGGCGTAGTAGTCGTACTCGTCCTGCAGGCCGCCGAGCGAGTGACCGAGCTCGTGCGGCGTGATCAGGGCCGAGAGCGCGTTCGCGCCCGAGGCCGTGGCGTAGGTCCCACCCGCACCGCCGTACGTGTCGCTGTTGCCGATGGCAAGGATCTGGCGGTTCGCGGACGTGGTGCCCGGGACCAGGTCGGCGTACTGCGTCGCCGCCGCCGAGCTGACCGTCAGCAGCCGCTGAACACTGCCCGGGTTGCAGCCGCCCCAGAAGCCCATCTGCAGTGGCGTGTCGCGCTTCGGCGAGTCGAGGCCGGGATCGCAGTCGACACCGGACTCCGGGGAGGCGATCTCGACGGCGTACACGTTCACGTAGTTCCGGTACGACTTGAACGGCTCGATGCTCCAGAGGATGTTCAGGTGCTTGTCGAGCTGCTCGCGGAACTTCGGCAGCTCGGCCGCGGTGTACCCGTCGCCCATCACCACCAGGTTGAACCGAGACGACGCCGGGCCGGTCACCTGGATCGGCACCACGGTCGCACTCGGGCTTGCCGCGGGTCGTGCCGCAGCCGTCACGGGCAGGCCCGCGAACACCGCCGCGACCACCCCCAGCACAGCGGTCAATCGTTTGGTCCGCACACGATCCTCCCCAGCGCCGGCCGTCCTGCCGTGAGCAGCTTACGAAGGTCCGCCCGCCGATGTGAGGAGTTCCCGCGTGGCGACGTACGGGCCATCCGGGCCGTCGTGCGGCATCATGAGGGTTCGGGGGAACCAGTGAGGAAAGGACACCGATGACGGAACCGGCACAATCGCCGCTGCGGGAGCCGGACCCTGCGGTCATGGATGCCGGTGACGGCGACGGCAAGGGCATCTACTGGGTGCTGAAGAACGTGGTGCTCGGCCCGCCGGTCAAGCGCCTGTTCCGGCCGAACGTGGTCGGTGCCGAGAACATCCCGGACACCGGTGCGGCGATCATCGCCAGTAACCACCTGTCGTACGCCGACTGGATCTTCATGCCGCTGGCGCTGCGGCGGCGGGTCACGTTCGTCGCGAAGTCCGACTACTTCACCGGGGCCGGGATCAAGGGCCGCTTCCAGCGCGGGTTCTTCAAGGGCACCGGCCAGGTCCCGATCGACCGCTCCGGCGGGTCGGCGTCCGAGGGCGCGATGCGGGCCGGGATGAAGGTGCTCGAGCGCGGCGAGCTGTTCGGGATCTACCCCGAGGGCACCCGGTCGCACGACGGCCGGCTGTACAAGGGCCGGACCGGCGTCGCCCGGCTGGCGCTGGAGGCGAAGGTACCGGTGATCCCGTGCGGCGTGATCGGCACCGACGTGGTCGCCCCGCCGGGCAAGATTGTCGCGTCGTTCGCCTCGCCGACGGTGAAGTTCGGGGAGCCGCTGGACTTCTCGCGGTACGAGGGCATGGAGAAGGACCGGCTGATCCTGCGCGCCGTCACCGACGAGATCATGTACAAGATCATGGAGCTGTCCGGCCAGGAGTACCTCGACATGTACGCCACCAAGGCCAAGGCCCTCGAGGGCCGCGCGGTCACCGGCGCCCCGGAGAAGGTCCGTAAGGGGACGCCTGAGGCCCCTGCGCCGTAGCGAGCAGGTGCTCGGCGGAGTGCCTCGGTGTACTGGCGGGAAGGGTTCGATGCGGAGCATCGTGCCC
>NZ_JBSHBJ010000003.1:0-62505 GCF_053611945.1 Kribbella sp. NPDC054772
CCACCGAGACCGCCCCGAAGACCCCGGCGATCACGATCGGTACGCCGGTCCAGAAGTGCGTCCACGGTTTCAGCCGGCGCCAGCCGAACAGGTAGATCGCGACGAAGATCGCCTCGGTGAAGAAGAACAACCCCTCGAACGCGAACGGGATTCCGAACGCGTCGCCGTACACGCCCATGAACCGCGGCCAGAGCAGGCCGAACTCGAAGCTCAGCACCGTCCCGGTCACCGCGCCGACGGCGAACGTCACAGCCATGTACTTCGACCAGCGCTGCGCGAGCACCAGTGCGTCGTGGTCGTCCCGCTTGATCGCCCGGTAGTTCGCGATCAGGGTCATGAACGCCCAGGAGACACCGAGCGGCACCAGGATGATGTGGAACGCGAGCGTGAACGCCATCTGGGCCCGGGCCCACGGGACCGGGTTCACCGCCTCGGCCACCAGGGCAGTGACAGTGCCGCTCGCGATCATCTGGCCTCCTACTGGCCTCCCAGGCGCGACCGGGGCCGGTCCCCGGCTCGGCGCCCTTCGAGTCTTTCGGGCGCCGAACCCGCGCGGGATCATCCGGCGGGAGTGATTCGGCAGATCGGATTCGTCAGATCAGATGCAGGTCCCAGGCGCGGCGGACCGCCTCGTTCCGGCTGGACACCGACAGCTTGCGGAGGATCTTGCGGACATGCGTCTTCACGGTGTTCACCGAGATGAACAGTTCGGCAGCGATCTCGTCGGTACTGCGCAGCGTCGAGAGCCGGCGGAGTACCTCGAGTTCGCGCTCGGAGAGCTCTTCGACGATCGGCGACGGGTCCCGCGCCCAGGTCATCGCCGTGGTCTGGTCCGGACGCAACCAGAGGGCGTGGGATCGCAGCGAGAGATCGTTGCGGATGACCGCCCGGATCCGGGCCGGCAGGTGGGTGAACGGCCGCCGGATCCGCTCGCCGCGCGCGAGCGACAGCGCCTTCGCGATCTCGGAGCGGCCGCCGCGGACGTCACCGTCGAGCCACTGGCTGTGCGCGTGGTCGAGCAGGTCCTGCACGCGCTGCGAGGTGGTCAAGGTCTGACGATCCGCTTGGTCCGACTCGCCCCGGTCGAGCAGGTCGAGTCCGACACCGGCGGCTTCAGCGTCGACGTACTCGCGCAGCCAACCAGCGCGTGGTTCCGGGGTCCGCAGCGCCGAGCGGGCGCCCACGGTGTCACCGCGATCCCGCATCAGCCGTGCACGCAACAACGTCGACACCGATCCCATCAGTACGTCGTCCTGGGTCTCGCTGAGGTTGCGCGCGCGGGTGAGACTGTGTTGCGCGCGGTGCAGGTCCTGTCGCTCCAGCGCGACCCAGGCGCGCGCCAGATGGGCCGCTGCGAGACGGTGCGAATCGTCCGCGATGCGCTCGGCCATGTCGGCCAGCCCCTCGCCGCGGGACAGATGACCGCGACACGCTTCGGCGAGCGCGAGCGTCGCGACACACCGCAGCCGCAGGTCTTCAGATTCGTACGTCGCGAGCCGGACAGCTTCACCGAGCACCGCGCACGCACTGTCCAGGTCCCCTCGGCGGAGGTACGCCGTACCCTCGGCGGCCAGCACCAACGCCGACAGGAGATCGGAATCGCTCGCGGGCAGCTGCTCGCGGGCGTCGCGCGCGGCCACCAGCGTTGCGTCGACAGAGCCGGACTTGTCGTGCATGACAGTGGTCAGAACTGCTGCAGGCAAGGACATCTCGCAACGCGCGAGGCAATCCGCGGCTGTGTCGACGTCGTCCTTCTTTAGCGCCAGCGCGGCGCGAACCAAGTGCACATCGGTGCGGTCGAGAGCGGGCATGCTGGCCAGCTCTTCCGCGAGAGCCGTGCCGGTAGCGGTCGACAGCAACAGGTCCGCGATCGCCAGACAACGAATGACGACGCTCGCTGCGCGTTCCCAATCGCCCGTCGCGGCGGCATGACGGACAGCCGGGAGCAGTTGGCCTTGGTCGGCGTACCAGTCGGCCGCCCGTTGGTGGAGGTCGTCGACCGGCAGCGTCCGGACCACCTGGGCGCGGAGGAATTCACGGAAGAGCGGATGGATTCGGTACCAGTTGGCACGGCCACGCACCGGCTGGACGAAGGTGTTGCCGGCCGTCATCCGCTGCAGTACGGCGCCCGCGTCCGCGCGATCGGACAACGAGGCGGCGAGGTCCGGAGTGAACTCGTCCACCGGACTGATGCGCAGGAGGAAGTCCCGATCGGCCTCGTCGAGTTCACCGAAAACCTCTGCGACCAGGTAATCGGTCGCGAATCCGTTCAGCGCACCGGCCTGCGCCCCGGACCGCATCGCGAGCGCTGCCAGCCGCACTCCGGCCGCCCAGCCCTCCGTGCGATCGAGAACGACCTTTGCCGCTATCTCCGGCTCGTTGACGTCGTGGGCACCGAGCAACGCGGCGACCTCCGCACCGGTGAAGGCGAGATCGTCCTGCCGGATCTCCGCAACGGTCCCTTCGAGCCGGTAGCGGTGCAGCGGCATCGGCGGATCCACCCGCGTGGTCATCAGCACGCGCAAGTGGTCGCCGCTGCTGTCCAGCAAACGATCCAATTGATCGAAGACCGTACGCCGCTGCACGCGCTCGGCCGCGTCGACGACGAGTACGACCGGTTGGTCGAGCCGGAGCAGTTCGTCGGACAGTTGGTCCAGGTTCGCTGCCGCGGAGTCCGTCGTACCGGCGCCGGCGTCGGTCAGTGCGCGCTGCACGTCCGTCAGGAACGTGTCCTCGCCGCCGGACGACGAGAGCCAGGCCACCGGCGTCTGTCCGTAATGTCGTGCCCACGCTGCGGTGAGCACGGTCTTGCCGGAGCCCGCAGGTGCGCTGACGAGCGTCAACGGGGCGTCTCGTACCGCCTCCGACAGGCGATCGAGCAACCGCGTCCGGTCAACGACGTGAAAAGCTGGTACGGGCGCCCGCACGTGCACCGTCATAGTTCCCCCGACCGCTCGCGCGTCTGCCGTCCGCCGCCGCGCAGGCAGAGACAGACCCTCCCCTTCCTTCGACTCTGGGTTCGCGCGAGGGGCCCCGCATCGCCCCGATGGGGTGAAACCCAGTCTTCGGTGGACTGGTCCGGAGAGCTGCGAGGATGGCGGGATGGATCGTCGAGGCGCGGGTGCGACCGGCCGTGGTCGGCGACGGTTCCTCGACGTTTACGGCGCAGCCGAACACAACCTGCGCGATGTCGACGTCTCCTTCGGACCGGGTCTGACCGCCGTCGTCGGTGTGTCGGGGTCGGGCAAGTCGTCGCTGGCGTTCGACGTGGTGCATGCCGAGGCGCATCGGCGGTTCGTCGAGACGCTGGCGCTCGGCGGCAACTCGGCGCGGGTTCCCGCCGCGCAGGTCCGGCGGATCGACGGCCTGGGGCCTGCGGTGGCGGTCGCGCAGAACGTCCTGAACCGGAACCCGGCCTCGACGCTGGCGACATCGGTCGGGCTGCATCCGTTCCTGCGGATCCTGTACTCGCGGTTCGCCGAGGTGCAGTGCCCGCGCTGCGATGTACCGATCCGGGCGCTTTCCGCCGAGGAACGTCTGACGACCGCGCTCGACCTGCTCGCTCAGCGGGACGAGCTCGACGTCGAGGTCGCGATCGTGCGGGGGCTGACGGGAAGTCACGCCCGGTTGCTTGCGGGCATCCGCGGACAGTTCGCCCACGTCTCCGTCGACGGTCGAGAGTGGGCAGCCGGTCGGGCTCCGCGCCTCGACCCGGCGCTGCCACACGATGTCGTCGTCCGAGTCGCCACGCTCCGATCCGACCAGTCGGCGGCCGAGGTTCGGGCCATGCTGGAGCACGCCGACGCGCTGGGCCGACCCGAAGTCCTCCTCGGCGGTACGCCGGTACTGCGCGCCCCGATCTGCCCGCGATGCGGCGCCTGGGTCCGGCCCCTCGCACCGTCGGCGTTCCGTGGCGACCACGACACCTCGTCACATCGCATCGCCGGCGTCACGTTCCAGGAGCTGATGGGTCGACCGGTGACCGAGGCCCTCGAATTCGTCGAACAACTCCCACTCGGCTCGCGCGCGCGACGCGTCCAGGACGAGCTGCTCCGACGCCTGCGCCCACTCGAACAGCTCGGCCTAGGGTACGTCGCCCTCGATCGCTCGATGCCGACGCTGTCGCGCGGTGAAGCGCAACGAACCCGGCTCGCGGTCGTGCTGTCCGGGCGCCTCGAAGACCTGCTGCACGTCCTCGACGAACCGACCATCGGCCTGCACCACAGCGATCTGAGCCGACTGCTCGACGCCGTCGTCGCGCTGCCCGGCCCGGTCCTGATGGTCGAACACGATCCCTTGGCCGTCGCGATGGCCGACGATGTCGTGGAAATCGGGCCTGGCGGTGGTGACGCCGGCGGACGGCTGGTGTTTCAGGGCCCGCCCGCTGAACTGTGGCGTGCGGACACGGCGTCGGGCCGCAGCTTCGCCACCGGCGCTCGGCAGCAACGATCCCGGCGACCGCTCTCCGCGGACCGGATCCGGATCGCCGGTGCGACCCTGCGCAACCTGCGCGACGTCGACTGCGAGATCCCGCTCGGAGCGCTGACGGTGATCACCGGTCCATCCGGGGCCGGCAAGACCACCCTGAGCCGCGAGGTGTTGCTGGCGTCCTTGCGCGAGCGTGGGCCGGTCGGGTGCGCGGCGTTCGATGGGCCGGTGATCCGGGCGCGGGCGGTGGATCAGGCGCCGCTGGGCAACAACCCGCGGTCGAACCCGGCGACGTACACCAAGGTGCTGGACCGGATCCGCGACGTGTTCGCGACCGAGACCGGCCGGTCCGCATCGGACTTCACCTTCAACCGGGCTGAGGGCGCTTGCCCGGACTGCGAGGGGATGGGTTCGGTCGCGATCAACCTGAGTCAGGTCTCGACGAGTTATGTCGCGCCGATCTGGGTTCCGTGCGAGGCCTGTGACGGCCGGCGCTATCGGCCCGAGGTCCTCGAAGCGACGTGGGCCGGCCGGTCGATCGCCGACGTACTGGAGCTGAGCGTCGACGAGGCCGTCGCGGTCTTCGCGGAGCACCCGGCGGTGACTCGGATCCTGAAGCCTCTGCAGGAGGTCGGGCTCGGTTACCTGACGCTCGGACAAGCGTCCCCGAGTCTGTCCGGCGGGGAGGCCCAACGCGTTCGGCTCGCTCGCGAGGTCGCCAAGGCCAAGGCAGGGGAGCTGCTGCTGCTCGACGAGCCGACGACCGGGCTGCATCCGGGCGATCTCGATCGGTTGCTCGCGGTGTTCGACCGGCTGACGGACAGTGGCTGCACGGTGGTCGTCGTCGAGCACCAGCCGGACGTGATCGCCGCCGCCGACTGGCGCGTCGATCTCGGGCCGGCGGGCGGTCCCGACGGCGGACGGCTGCAGCATTGCGGACCGCCGGTACCCGAGGAGCAGCCGCGGGTGCGTCCGCGCGCTGCGCCGCGCACCGACCGGCGATCGAGTGCCGCCGTACGCGTCCGTGGTGCTCGTGCCCACAATCTGCAGGGAGTCGACGTCGACTTCGCCAAGGGGCGGTTCAGCGTCGTCACCGGGGTGTCGGGGTCCGGCAAGTCGTCGTTGGTCCACGACGTACTCGAGTCCGAGGCGACCAGGCGGCTGCTCGAGTGCCTGTCGGTGTACGAGCGGCAGTCGGTGCGGGAGGGACCGGAGGCGCCGGTCGACTCGGTGACCGGCCTGGGCCCGACGATCGGTATCGACCCGTCGGGCCTGTCCTTCGACGGTCAGGGGCCGGGCTTCTACGTGTGGGATGCGGACCGGGTGACCGTTGGCCGGTCCAGCGATCTCGACCGCCTGCTCGCCGTGATCATCGCTCGGGCCGGTGTTCGGACCTGTCTCGGTTGCGGGCGCGACGCCGTACGCCGGACATCCCCGAAGCCCGACAGGACGTGGCTGTGCGGCGACTGCGGAACCAGCGCGGTGCCGATCGAGCCGCGCCAGCTGGTGGGATCGCCGGTGTCGAACTGTCCACAGTGCCTGGGACTCGGGGTCGAGCGGGAGTTCGAGTTCGCCACGTTGATCGTGCACCCGGATGTGCCGATTCCCGCCGGTGTCTTCGCCGGCAGCCTGTCGTGGTTCCGCGCGACCGGTGGCATGGAGGCGCCGATGCGGTCGCTGGCCGAGCGCTACCGGTTCGACCTGGACCACACGCCCTGGGAGGAGTTGAGCGACGAGGCCAGCAACGCCGTCCTGTACGGCGACGCGTCGTGGACCGGGTTGAACAGTTGGGCCCGGAACGACGTCGGCGGCAAGGACTCGATCGGATTTCCGTGCCGCGAGTGCGACGGCCGGCGGTTGCGTTCGCCGTACCTGTCGATCCGCGTCGGCGGACGGGCGCGGGACGAGCTGTTCGCGAGCCCGCTCGCCGAGGTGGAAGCGGTCCTGGACTCGATGGGCGAGCCGGATGATCCACAGGCGGCGGATGCGCGGACCACCGCGCTGCAGCGGCTCGGGTTCCTCCGTGCCGTCGGACTGGGCTACCTCCAGCTGAACCGGTCGACGTGGACGTTGTCGGCGGGCGAGGCGCAACGGATCAAGCTGGCGTCGGTCGTCGGCGGCGGACTGGTCGGGATGACGGTCCTGCTCGACGAACCGTCGAGGGGCCTGCATCCCTCGGAGGTGACCGCGCTGACCCGGACGCTGACCGAGTTGCGGTCCGCCGGGAACACTGTCATCGCCGTCGAGCACGACCCGATCGTCATCCGCGCGGCCGACGACGTGATCGAGATCGGCCCGGGACCTGGGCGAGCGGGCGGTCGCCTGATCGCGCTCGACCATCCGCAGTCGGTGACCCGCGCGGTTCTGGACGGTCGGTTCCCGGCACCGCGCCGCGATCGTCGCCGGGAGCCGGCCGGGTGGATGCAGATCACCGGAGCTCGGGAGAACAACCTCGATGGGGTCGACGTCCGCGTCCCGCTCGGTGTGCTGGTCGGCGTCTGCGGGGTGTCCGGGTCGGGCAAGTCGTCGCTCGTCGTCGACACCCTCGCGCTCGGCCTGACCCGGCCGAAGACGAACATTCCCGGCCGCGGCGTGATCCGCGTCCGACCAGGCGATCACGACGGCATCACCGGCGCGCCGGAACGCGTCGTCGTCGCCGACCAATCTCGCGCGGAGGTCGCGTCACCCGGGATGTACCTTGGGCTGATCGGTGCCGTGCGCAAGGAGTTCGCCGGCGAGCAGGGGATCACGGTCAAGGACCTGACCTATGGCTGCGACGCCTGCAAGGGCAAGGGGATATGGAAGCAGGACATGTCGTTCCTGCCGTCGGTGGCCCAGACCTGCGAGGCCTGCGGCGGAACCGGGTATCGCCGTGAGGCTGCCGGCCTGCTCCACCGGGGCCGCACGCTGCCCGACATCGAGTCCCTGACCATCGCCGAGCTCGTCGACGAGTGGGGTGACATCGACACGGTACGGCGGATCGGTGGTGCCGCCGTCGCTCTCGGGCTCGGGTACCTCGTTCTGCGCCAACCGGGCTGGAGTCTCTCGGGCGGCGAGGCGCAGCGGCTGAAGCTCACCAAGGAGTTCGCTCGCCCGGCGAAGGCAGGCTCCTTGTACCTGTTGGACGAACCAACCGTCGGTCTCCAGGCCACCGACGTCGCGGTGCTCGTCAGCGCGCTGGACACGCTTGTTGCTGCTGGCAACAGCGTGCTGGTCGTCGAGCACGACCCGGCCTTCCTTGCTTGTTGCGATTGGCTGATCGAGCTTGGCCCAGGTGCTGGACCGGACGGCGGCCGGATCGTGTTCGAGGGCTCACCCGAGGCTCTTGCTGGGGCGGGCACCTGTACCGCGCCGCATCTTGCCGAGGTGCTGTCGTGAGTATTGGTGCGTTGTTGCTCGGCGACCCGTCCCCTTCGCTGCGGTGGCGTGTCGCCCGCGAGCTGGAGGGAGCTGACGAGAACGACGCCGAGGTTGTCGCGTGGCGTGCCGAGATCGATCGCAGTACTGAGATCGAGGCCCTTGTTGGGCAGTTGGCGGTCGCGGATCAGCCTTCTGCTGCGGGCTATCTGCTCTGCCGGCTGGCGAATCTCGGCTACCGCGGACCTGCGTCGGCTACAGCCGTCGAGAACCTCTTCAGCCTCCAGCAACCGAACGGCTCCTGGTCACCCCCACCTCTCGACCCCGGCCTCCGCGCGGGATCCCGTTCCGGTTCAGACCCCGGCCCGAGCGACAGTCCGCGGTTCATCACGATGCAGACCGTCGTACCACTGCGGGGGATCGCCGCCGCCGGCTTCGCGACCGATCCACGCGCCGAGCGGGCCTACGAGTGGCTTCTGGAGGTCCGCCTCGCAGACGGCTCCTGGCCTTCCGGTCCGAAAGCTGACCTCGGCTTGGCCGGTCGCCCGGCGCCACCGGAGAAGGCGTACCGGCGGCTGCCTCAGGGGCTCGGTTGCCGCTCGGCCACCACCGGCGCCGCGGCCTGCCTCGCGCTGCACCGCGACCGCCGCCACTCCGAGGCCGCCCGAACCGGCGTCGCTCACCTCCTGGCCCGCGAGGCCCGAGACACGTCGACCGTCGGCTGGGAGATCTCCCGCCTACTCGGTCTGGAACCGGCGATGGGCCAAGTCACCTTCTACGCCACCGCCGACCCGGCCTTCGTCCTGCACCTGGCCTCCCGGTGTGGCTTCACTGCACAAGACTCCCAAGTTGGCGCGCTGGCAACCCACCTGGAATCCCTCCGAGGCCCTTACGGCCTCTGGCAACACCCGGCCCACCCACAGCTGTCCGCCTGGCTCTCGCTGAACCTCGAATCCACCCTCCGCCGCCTCGAGCCCGCCTGAGCCGACGTCGTACTCAGCAGGTGTTCTTGGCGGGTTTGTTGTCGAAGCGGTCGGTTGTCCAGGTGAGGATATCGCGGACCGCCGGGGAGTCTGGTTCGACGAGCGGGACGTGGTCACGGCCTTCGTAGGTGCGGTAGTCGACGGGGTACCCGGCGGCGCAACGTGCGTCGACGTACTCGGCCTGGGTTGCCGGGAGGATGAGGGTGTCGGCGGCGCCTTGGCCGATGAGGACCGGGGCCTTGACGGGACCGGACGGGACGTTGTCGCGCAGGAGTTGCCCGAAAGCGCCCGCACCGGGATTCCCTGACCAGATGGGCTTGTCCAGCGCCACGACGGCCCCGAGGACCGTACCGGTCAACCGGCCACCTTTGGGACGCGTGGCCGCCGAGGGTCGGCGTACGAGTGGCACGTCGTCACCCTTGACGAAGGCAACCACCTGCCGAACTCCGACGATCAGCACACGCGCACCGAACACGACCGCGACAACCAACACGGTGACATCCGGCCACGCAAGCGCCAGCAGCCCGAACAACACCGAGGCCGCCCCACCAACCACCGCATTGACCCGAGCCGTACCCCGCACGCGCCGGCCAGCAACCAGCTCAGCCACGCCCCCAACCAGCAACGCCCCCGCAACCGCCACCGCAACAACCCTGATAGTTGCCCCCGGCCACACCAACACCACCACCGCAGCCCCGAGGTACGCCGTACCAGGCACCCACCCCCAAACCCCCGCGTGCCGCCGCAACAGCTCCCCAACCCCAGCCACCACGAGAGCACCAACAAGAACCACAACCAACACCGCAAGCGAAGCAAACGGCTTGAACACCAACAAAGCCCCAAGCCCCACCAACAGCACCCCAACCACCAACCGCACCCACCGAGCCCCAGCCCACCCCAAGCCCCTGGCCGCTGTCATGACCTCACCGTACCGACCACGCTCGCATCAGGTCACGACATACTCGCGGGCTCTAACCTAAGAGTCCTGGAGAGCCGGCCCGCCTACGAACGGCGAGCCAGTGAGGAAATCGCCGAAGATGCTGACAATCCGGCAGCCCGCCTTCGAACTCACCATCGTCGTCGAGGACGGTGAGCGACACGAGGACGTCTGCGATACGGACGGCTGGGTGACGGTCCTCGGCAAGGGGACCTGGGGTGCAACGTTTCTGACGATGGATGAGCTGCGTGCGCGATGGGACGAGGAAGAGCAGGCCGGCGAGCGCGCGGCGGGCCAGTACTACGCCACTCCGGGCCTGGTGATTCTTCGCGAGCCCGGTATCGACAACATCGTGGCTGCAGTCCGCGACATCGTCGATACCGAGCTCTACCCCTTGGTCCTCGTGCGACAGACGGAGGTCGACGACGACCGGAGATCTCTCGCCTGGTTGATCGAACGGCTCGAAGCGCGGCCGAAGATGTTCAGCCTCGACGGGTCGTTCAGCATGTACGCCGCCTTCTTGCGCGGCTGTCAATACGCGACGGAGGGTTCGAGCTGGGCGGGCGACTTCCGCTCATGGCTCGTCGAGCAGCTGGGAGACGGCGGCAACCTCGGCTGGGAAGCCCTGATCCTGCGCCTGTCCTTCCCCACAGAGCCCCAAAAATGGAGCTACCTCGACAATGCTCCACGATCGGATGAAGACGACCGTACGGCGTGCCACTCCCTGCTCTCCCAACTCAAGGCATTCGATGAGAACGACGAGCGATTCGTCTAGATCGGGAGCCCCGCCCGCATCAGGTCACGCGCCGCACCTTCACCGTCGCCGACCCACCGCCCGCGTCATCTGAGGGGGCACCCCCTGAGATGGCCCCTTCTACCCCCTTCAGGCAAGGGGGCAATGAGCCATCTGAGGGGGCACCCCCGCAGATGACAGGGGCTCTAACCTAAGACTCCTGGAGACTCGGCCCGCCTCCGAACGGCGAGCAATGAGCAAGGCTTCGAGATCGCGGGGGTGAGTTTGTTTACGATCGAGCATCCTGAATTCCGGTTGCGACTTCTCCTCGAAGAGGACGAGGCTCCTGAAACGGTCAGCAATGTGGATGGATGGATAGACATTCCGGGTCGCGGCTCATGGGCCGGCACCTTCTTGACCGTCGCGGAGGTCGCGCGTCTGATGGAACGCTGGCGCGAGACCGGCGAGAACGCATCCGGCGCGTACTTCGTCGCGCTAGATGGAATCATTGTTCGCGATCCCGGAGTTGAGTCGATCTTGACTGCGGCGCAGGATCTGGTGGCAACGGGTGATTATGAGCTGTATCTCATAAAATCGGAAAACATCGAGCTGTGAGGCCTGTGGGTGCCGCTGTGGATGCTGATAAGCCGCGAGAGTGGGCGGACTGGGTCGGTGTGGAAGAGAAACTCCCGTGGCTCAAGCCCGAGCCTTATCTCCTGGAAACCGCCGACTTGGAGGCGTCACTTACTGTCCTGGGCGATCTCGGGTTTCGGATAGTTAGCGCGCAGGCACCGGAAAAAGGCGATCTCGAACGGAAGTTGCTGATCGAGTTGAGCAAGTGTCTGGGCTTCACGTCGCTCGGCGCCGGCTCGTGGGCTGCTTTCGCGGACCGGATGTGGGACCTGCTGACGGAAGCGTGGTCGCCGCCGCTGGCCGTGGTAATTCAGGGATTTGATCGCGTGTTGTCGACGGACCTGCGCGCCTTCGTCAGATGCGTGCACAACCTGGTCTCGCTGACCGAGCGCGTCGGCCTCTCGGACGATCGCGCCCAGCGCCAAGTGGTGTACTTCTTCGTGGGGAACTGGCCATCAACTTGGCAAAACACACCCGGCCGCTCCGGGTTGCCTCACGACGGAACGGATCTGTTGTGAGGGCTTCGGTGCGTTCCGTGTATAGCTCGGAGGTTGATGTGGAGACTTATGTTTCTGCGGATGCCCGGGATGATGCGGTGTGGGTTCGGTTGCTGGTCGGGCCCGCGGGAGGTGCCGGTGAAGAGTCGTTCGACGTGCTCGTCTGCACGCCTGTCTGGCTTCAGCGTCTGGTTCAGGAGGAAGGCCCACAGTTGGGTCGGCATCACTTGATCGTGGACGAGCTCGATGTGCCCCGGGTGCTGACGTTTCTTCGACGGCGGTTCGAGGAAGTTGAGGCTCCTACGTGGAGTGCCTTGGCTGGGAAGCTTGCTCGGATCGGTTATTGGGAGTTCGAGGACTATCAGCCGTGAACTTGCCGTTTGAAGAAACCCGTTGGTTGCGTTTTGAGTGGGACGATGATTTCGAGATCGCCGTTGAGGTGCAGGGCTCCGAGGTTGTGATATCGGCTAATCCGGCTGGTTTGCGATCGCTCGCGAGGCATCTGCTGACGCTTGCGCAGGACGGCGTACCAGACGGACATCACATTCATCTCACTGCCGGTCAGGAGATTGAATCGACGGTTGATCTGGTGGTTGAGAGAAGTGCCCGTGCCGTTGGATGACTCTAGCTTTGCGCGGCCTTGAGGTCCTCTTTGTGGTTGTCGAGCCAAGCGGCGAAGGACTGGAGGGCGGGGTTGAGGTTGCGGGCCTTCTGTAGGTCGCGGGCGCCCGTGAAGGCGTCGTGGTTTTCTGTGTAGTACTGGAACATGTTGGACATTTCGGTGGCCAGGGGGAAGGGGTACGTGCGGTACTCGGGCCACGTGGGGGAGTGGTGGGTTACCTGCTCGCCGAGGGCTGTGGTGAGGGCCTCGGCGTATTGCTCGCCCGTGAGGTGTTCGCCGGCGATGCTGATGGTTTGGCCGATCAGGTCGGGGCGCTTCAGGATTGCCAGGGCGGTGCGGCCGATGTCTTCGGAGGCGATGCCTGCCAGGCGCTGGTCGGCGATCGGGAGGGTGATCGTCAACTGGCCGTCGGGGTTGCGGGTCGGGGCGAGGGCGTCGAGGAAGGCGTCGAAGTAGAACGTGGTGCGCAGGAACGTCGTCGGTACGCCGTACTTCGGGAACAGTTCGTCGGCCTCGCCCTTCGCGTCGAAGTGCGGGACCTTGTAGCGCCCGTCGTCCAGGCTCGGTACGTCGTCGCGCCCAGCGAAGAACCGCCGGGTGTCCTCGAGCGTCGACCAGACCAGGTGCAGTACGCCGGCATCGCGCGCGGCCCGGGCAGCGGTCTCGGCCTGGGCGAGCTCCATCTCCGCGCGGGTCCGGACGGCCTCCTGCTCGGGTGTCAGCGGCGTCCAGTAGTTCGTGACCACGAAAGCGCCGTACGCGCCCTCGAACGCGGACCGGACGCTCGCTTCGTCGTCGAGGTCGGCCGCGACTACCTCGGCCCCGGCAGCCGCGAGGTCGCGGGCTGGGCCGGACGACGGGTTCCGGGTCAGCGCCCGGACGGCGAACTCGCCCGCCGGGTCCGCCAGGATCGCGCGGACCAGCCCGCCGCCCTGGCTCCCGGTCGCACCGACGACGGCGATCAGCTTCTTGCTCATGGCAACTCCCCAGAAAGTTTGGGTTGATGTGTCAACCAAAGGAATCGTAGCGCGTTGGGTTGATGTGTCAACCCCGGCGGGTACGATGGGTGGCGTGAGTAAGGGACCGTGGCTCGACGAGGGCGAGCAGCAGACGTGGCGGAGCTATCTGCTGATGAAACGGACGCTGGAGACGCATCTGGAGCGGCACCTGCAGCGGGAGTTCGGCCTGTCCGGGTCGGACTTCGAGATCTTGGTCAACCTGTCCGAGTCGGAGTCCGGCCGGATGCGCGCCTTCGAGCTCGGCCGGTCCACGCAGTGGGAGAAGAGCCGGCTCTCGCATCACCTGACCCGGATGGAGAAGCGCGGGCTGATCCGCAAGGAGGCCTGCGACGCGCGTTACCCGGAGATCGTGATCACCGACGAGGGGCTGGCGGCGATCAAGGAGTGCGCGCCGGCGCACGCGGCCCGCGTCCGGGAGTTCTTCGTGGACGTGTTCGGGCCGGAGCGGCTCGGGGTGCTGGGCGAGGTGTCGGACAAGGTCGTCGCGACGATCGGCAAGCACTGCGAGACCGATTGCCCGCCGGAGGTCCGCGGCACGCCTTGAGAAGGGGGTACAGCCTGAGAACCGCTCTCACGAAGCTTTCAGCAGAACTTGACGGTCGCTTGATCTTCTCTTGGAGTGCGGCTGACGGGCGTCGAACGAGGCTTACGGCATGGTCACCACACATGATTCCCACTCCACCCGCAGGCGCTGGCTGCACCGAGCCTCCGCGGCCGCGATAGCCACTGCCGTTCTCGGCGTCGGCGCGACCGGGATCTCGGTCGCGGTGGTGTCGTCGAAGCACTCGAGCAGCAGCACGGGTACGACGTCCACGTCGAGCAACTCGGACGACAACGGCTCCAGCTCCAGCAACTCGGGCTCCAGCGGCTCCAGGTCCAGCTCCAGCTCTGGATCGAACTCCAGCGGCAGCGGTCTCGGATCGGCGAACTCCGGCTCCACCTCGCAGGGTGGGAGCAACGGGTCATGAGCGTCTCGCGGACCTGGACCGCGTGGAGCTGCTCGGTCCGCCTGACCGTCGACGACCCCGCCGTACTTGGGGCGGCGTGTGGTGAACTCAAGGCGCTGATGGACCGGGTCGACAAGGCCGCCAGCCGCTTCCGGCCCGACTCCGAGCTGTCGGTCGTGAACACCCGCGCCGGTGCGCTGGTGCCGGTCTCGCGGCTGCTCGTCGACCTGGTCGACGTGAGCCTCGTCGCGGCGCAGATGAGCGGTGGCGCAGTCGATCCGACCGTCGGCCCCGCGGTGATCGCGGCCGGGTATGACGCCGACATCGAGACGGTACGGCGGCGTTTCCCGCAGGCCCCGCTCGACCCGAAACCGGTCGCGGGCTGGCAGGAGGTTCGGCTGAACCGCAAGCTCGCGCTGCTCGGCGTACCGAAGGACTGCGCGCTCGACCTTGGTGCCACCGCCAAGGCGTGGACCGCGGACCGCGCGGCGAACATGCTGTCGAAGCGCTACGGCTGTGCTGTCCTGGTCGAGATCGGCGGCGACCTCCGCGCGGCGGGCGAACCCAAGAAGCCCTGGGTGATCACGGTCGCTGAACGCGCCGGTGATCCCGGTGTCCTCGTCACCCTGGCCCACGGTGGTCTCACCACGTCGACCCGCACGGTACGGCGCTGGCAGACCCCGACCGGCTACGGCCATCACGTGATCGACCCGCGGACCGGTCACCCCGCGGCGGGCCCGTATCGGACGGCCTCCGTCTGGGCGCCGACCGCCGTACGGGCGAACACCTTCAGTACGGCGCTCATCGCCACCGGTGAGGCGGCTGTCGGACGGCTCAAGCTGGCTGGTCACCCGGCCCGGCTGATCGCCGAGGACGGTGAGGTCACCGAGTTGCTGGGCTGGCCGTCAGCGAGCAGGGCTGCCTGATGACGCTCTGGTACCTCGCTCGCGCGGCCGGCGTGGTCACGATGGTCATGTTCACGATCTCCGCCGTCCTCGGGATCGTCATGCCGAGCATCCGGCGGCCGGCCACTCGGTTCTGGCTGCAGTACGTGCACCGGTCGGCCGCCGTGACCGGACTGGTTTTGCTGGCGACCCATGTGGTCGCAGTGATCGCCGACAGCTACGTGAGCATCAGTCCGCTCGTTCTGCTGTGGCCGTTCGCGTCTGGCTACCGGCCGTTCGCGATGGTCGTCGGTGTGCTGGCTCTCTACAGCCTGGTACTGGCGTCCCTCGTCGGAGCGTCCCGCGGCCGGCTGGCGGTCTCCGCGCGGTTCACGAAGTACTGGCGCAAGCTGCACATCGCCGCGTCGGTCGGATGGCTCCTGTCCATCGGCCACGCACTGCTGGCGGGCACTGATCGCAGTACCCCGTGGATGGTCGGGATCACTGTCGGGTGTCTGGCTGCCGTCGCCACTGCGGGTGCTTACCGCCTCAACGCAACCCCAAAGCTCACCCGCGCCTGGAGGGCCCAATGATCACGGTGGAAGAGACACGAGTCATCGGCGAGGCCAGAGTGTTTGCTGGGCTTGACCAGGGGCGGCTGGACCTTCAGCGTCACCTGTTGACTCATGGCAGTCAGCCGAGGCTGACCCGCGACGACTACACCAAGCTTGCTGAAGCTGTAGGGCTCAGGGGGCGTGGTGGCGCGGCCTTCCCGGTCGCTCTGAAGCTGCAGGACCTCCCTGCGCGTGGGATCGAGGCAGTGGTGGTCAACGGTTCCGAGAGCGAGCCGTTGAGCCGTAAGGACCGCCTGCTCCTCACGAATTCACCGCATCTCGTCCTGGACGCCGCAGTCGATCTCGCGCACGCACTGCGAGCGCCGCACGTGCTGATCGCCGTACACGATCCTGCTGCGGCCACGTCGATGCGGGAAGCGCTGATGGAGCGCGACGACCGCGTGGCGATCGAAGTACGAGACACGCCGGGCCGTTTCGTCGCCGGTGAAGCCCGTGCGGTCCTGAGCGCGCTCGAGGGCGGTACGGCGGTACCACCGGGCCGACGCGTACTGCCGACGCGAAAGGGCTACCACCGCCGCCCCACGTTCCTGTCGAATGTCGAGACGTTCGCGCAGCTCGCAGTACTAGCGCGCCTCGGCTCCCGTGGGTTCAGCAGCACCGGCCTGATCAGCGAGCCCGGTACGCAGCTCCTGACGATCGACGGCGCCGTACAGCGACCCGGTGTGATCGAGACACCGATCGGTGTGCCACTCGACACAGTCCTGCAGTACGCCGGTGCGGAAGCCGGGCCCGTACTACTCGGTGGCTACCACGGCCGCTGGCTGTCGGAGACCGCTGGTCTGACGCTGCAGCGCCCGGAGGTGTCGGCCGGCATCGTCGTCGCGCTCGGCTCCCGGACCTGCCCGCTCGGTGAGGTCACTCAGGTTGCCCAGTGGCTGGCGAGCCAGTCGGCCGGGCAATGCGGTCCGTGTGTGTTCGGTCTCGCGGCGTTGGTCGACGACTTCGCCAGGCTGACCGCCGGCGACCCGCAGGGCTGGCACGACGCCCGGCGGCACCTCGGCCTGGTTCCCGGGCGCGGAGCCTGCGCCCACCCCGACGGAACCGCGAGGTTCCTGATGTCCGCGCTCGAGGTACTGGACGACGACATCCACCGGCATCTGTCCGGTCAGGGATGCGGCCGGCCGGTGCTGGGCGTGCTGGGAGGCACCCGATGAGCAAGATCGAGATCGACTGGACCCGGTGCGACGGTCACGGCCTGTGCGCGGGTCTGCTGCCCGATGACGTCGTCCTGGACGAGTGGGGATTCCCGGTGCTCCGGGGCCGCGAGATCACCACCGGTGAGCTCCCGGACGCGCGCCGCGCCGTCCTCGCCTGCCCAGCCCTCGCTCTCCGGCTCACCAAGCGCGGGTGAGGCGTGACTCACCCCGCTGACAGGCCCGTCCCGACACCACACCAGTGACAGAGGTGGACTAATCTCTGAGTGACCGCACAATGTCGTGCGGTCCGGCGCGAGCGACGCCGACGTCACGTGTGGAGACGGTGGGGAATGCAGAGCAAGCTGGACGTCCGGAAGGCAGATGTGCTCGCGAAGGCGGTGGCCGCGGGGACCCATGGGCACGACAAATTGGTCGACCCGGGCAAGCTGCGGACGTTCTTGGAGCAGTACTACCGGCATGTCGCCGCCGAGGACGTCGCGGAGCGCCAGCCGAACGACTGCCTGGGCGCCGCGCGGCACCACTACAAGTCCGCGATGTCCCGCCCGCAGGGCACGGCGAAGGTGCACGTCTTCACCCCGACGCTCGAGGAGCACGGCTGGTCCGCGAGCGGCCGGACCGTCGTCGAGATCGTGGTCGACGACATGCCGTTCCTGGTCGACAGCGCGTCGATGGCGATCACCGACCGCAACCTCGAGCTCCAGCTGCTGATCCACCCGCAGTTCGTGGTCCGCCGCGACATGGCCGGGACGCTGCAGGAGGTCCTGGACGACAGCGCCACCGCGGACGGGCACGACCTGGTGCGGGAGAGCTGGATGCACCTGGAGATCGAGCGGATCGCGGATGTCGCCGAGCAACGCGCCCTCGAGCAGGAGCTGCAGAAGGTCCTGAACGACGTGCGTGAGTCGGTCGAGGACTGGCCGAAGATGCACGAAAAGGCGGTCAGTATCGCCGCCGGTCTGAACGCCGCCGACCTCCCGGTCTCCGACAGCGAGGTGGAAGAGGCCCGGGAGCTGCTGGAGTGGCTCGCCGACGAGCACTTCACCTTCCTTGGCTACCGCGAGTACGACTTCACCATGGAGGGCGAGCAGGGCATCCTGCGCGGCCGGCCCGGGACCGGCCTGGGCATCCTCCGGCCGGACCCGAAGCCGGGTTCCGGCAAGCTGCCGCCGGAGGTGAGCGCCAAGGCCCAGGAGCAGAAGCTGCTGATCCTGACCAAGGCGAACTCCCGGTCCACGGTGCACAGGTCGGCGTACCTCGACTATGTCGGGATCAAGCAGTTCGACGCGGACGGCAACCCGGTCCGGGAGTGCCGGTTCATCGGGCTGCTCTCGTCGACCGCGTACACCGAGAGCGTCATGCAGGTGCCCGTACTGCGGCGCAAGGCGCTCGAGCTGTTCCGCCAGACCGGCTTCGACCCGAACAGCCACAGTGGCAAGGGTCTGCTCGACGTACTGGAGACGTACCCGCGCGACGAGCTGCTGCAGGCGCCGGTGGAGGACCTGCTGCCGATCGTGCAGTCGGTGCTGCACCTCCAGGAGCGGCGCGCCGTCAAGCTGTTCGTACGCCGTGACGTCTACAACCGGTACCTGTCCTGCCTGGTGTACCTGCCGCGCGACCGCTACACCACCGCGGTCCGGTTGAAGATGCAGCAGATCCTGAAGGACGCCATCGGCGCCGAGAGCGTCACGTACGCCGCCTACGTCACCGAGTCGGTGCTGGCTCGGGTGCACTTCGTGGTCCGGATGAAGCAGGGCGAGACGGTCGGGGAGTACGACCCGGACCTGCTCGAACAGCAGGTGATCGAGGCGACCCGGGCCTGGGAGGACGACTTCAACGTCGCTCTGCACGCGCAGGGCGGCGACGGCGCCGTGGCCAAGCTGTCGCGCCGGTACGCGCAGGCGTTCCCGGAGGCGTACAAGGAGGACTTCGACGCCCGCGTCGCGGTCAACGACGTGCACGTGCTCGAAGGGCTGCCGGCCGACAACGGGCTGGCGATGTCGCTCTACAGTCCGATCGAGGAGGAGTGGGAAGGCGAGCGCCGGTTCAAGGTCTTCCGGACCGGATCGGCGCTATCGCTGTCGCAGGTGCTGCCGCACCTGACGGCGATGGGCGTCGAGGTGATCGACGAACGCCCGTACGAGATCCGCTGCGCCGACGGCACGATGGCCTACATCTACGACTTCGGCCTGAAGGCTCCGGAGGACGCCGAGGAGCGCGAGGACCTCCGCACGCTGTTCTCCGACACGTTCCGGGCGGTCTGGGACGGCCGGGCGGAGTCCGACAACCTGAACGCACTCGTACTACGCGGCAGCCTCAGCTGGCGGCAGGTCTCGATCCTGCGCGCATACCAGCGCTACATCCGTCAGGGTGGTACGCCGTTCAGCCGGGGCTACATCGAGAACACCTTCCTGAACCACGTCGACGTCGCCAGTCTCCTGGTGCAGCTGTTCGAGACCAGCTTCGACCCGGCGCGCGGTCCGGCCGACGACCCGGAGCGCGTGATGCGCACCGACCAGTTGGAGAAGGAGGTCCTGGCCGCGCTGGACACAGTGCGGAGTCTGGACGAGGACCGGATCCTGCGGTCGTACCTGACCGTGATGAAGGCGACGCTGCGGACCAACTACTTCCAGCCCGGCGCCGATGGGCAGCCGCGTTCGTACATTTCGCTGAAGCTGGAGCCGAAGGCGATCCCGGAGCTGCCGCAGCCGCGGCCGGCGTACGAGATCTTCGTGTACTCGCCGCGGGTCGAGGGTGTGCACCTGCGCTTCGGCGCGGTCGCGCGCGGTGGGCTGCGCTGGTCGGACCGCCGCGAGGACTTCCGCACCGAGGTGCTCGGTCTGGTGAAGGCCCAGATGGTGAAGAACTCGGTGATCGTGCCGGTCGGCGCGAAGGGCGGGTTCTACGCCAAGCAGCTGCCGGAGCCGTCGGTGGACCGCGACGCCTGGCTGGCCGAGGGCATCGCGTCGTACAAGACCTTCATCTCGGGGCTGTTGGACATCACCGACAACATCGTTGCCGGTGACATCGTTCCGCCGCGGGACGTGGTCCGGTACGACGGTGACGACGCCTACCTGGTCGTTGCCGCGGACAAGGGGACGGCGACGTTCTCGGACATCGCGAACGGTGTCGCGAAGGAGTACGGCTTCTGGCTCGGTGACGCGTTCGCGTCCGGCGGCTCGGTCGGGTACGACCACAAGGCGATGGGCATCACCGCCCGCGGCGCCTGGGAGTCGGTGAAACGGCACTTCCGCGAGATGGGTCACGACTGCCAGAACGAGGACTTCACTGTCGTCGGCGTCGGCGACATGTCCGGTGACGTGTTCGGCAACGGGATGCTGCTGTCCGAGCACATCCGACTGGTCGCGGCGTTCGACCACCGGCACATCTTCCTGGACCCGGTGCCGGACGCGGCCACGTCGTTCGCCGAGCGGCGGCGGCTGTTCGAGCTGCCGCGGTCGTCCTGGGCGGACTACGACGCGTCGCTGATCTCGGCGGGCGGTGGCGTGTTCCCGCGGACCGACAAGGCGATCCCGATCTCCGCCGAGGTACGGACGGCGCTCGGCATCGAGAGCACCGCGACGACGCTGACCCCGGCCGAGTTGATGAACGCGATCCTGAAGGCGCCGGTCGACCTGTTCTGGAACGGCGGCATCGGCACCTACGTGAAGTCGGCCGCCGAGTCGAACGCGGACGTCGGCGACAAGGCCAACGACCCGATCCGGATCGACGGCGCCGAGCTGCGCGCCCGCGCGGTCGGCGAGGGCGGCAACCTCGGCTTCACCCAGCTCGGCCGGATCGAGTACGCCGCGGCCGGCGGCCGGATCAACACCGACTTCATCGACAACGTGGCCGGCGTGGACACCTCCGACCACGAGGTGAACATCAAGATCCTGCTGGACACGGTGGTCGCGGACGGCGACCTGACCGAGAAGCAGCGCAACGACATCATCGCGTCGATGACCGACGAGGTCGGCGCGCTGGTGCTGAAGAGCAACTACCGGCAGAACATCGCGCTCGCGAACGCGACCGAGCAGGCGCCCGCGCTGCTGCACGTCCACCAGGACTGGGTACGGCGCCTCGAGAAGCAGGGCCTGCTCAATCGCGAACTGGAGTTCCTGCCGAGCGTCAGCGAGTTCAAGCGGCGCAAGGCCGAGGGGCGCGGGCTGACCTCGCCGGAACTCTCGGTGCTGATCGCCTACACCAAGATCGTGATGGAGGCCGAGCTGCTGAAGACGTCGCTTCCCGACGACGCCTTCCTCGCGCACAAGCTGGCCAGCTACTTCCCGAAGGCGATCCAGGAGCGGTTCGCCGACCAGGTGCAGAGCCACCAGCTGCGCCGGGAGATCATCACCACGCAGGTCGTCAACGAATTCGTGAACACGTCCGGCATCACGGCGTACCACCGGCTCTCGCTGGAGACCGGCGGGACGGTCGAGGACGTCGTCCGGGCGAACCTCGCGGCGTCCCGGATCTTCGCGCAGCCGGAGCTGCTGTCGCGCAACGCCGAGCTGGACAACGTCGTCCACGCCGACACCCAGTCGCACATGCGGCTGGAGACCAGGACACTGGTGGAGCGCGCGACCCGCTGGCTGGTCAGCAACCGGCGGCCACCGGTCGACATCGAGGAGCTGATCGAGTTCTTCGGCCCCGGCATCGCGAAGCTGACCACGGCGCTTCCCGAGGTACTGCGGGGTCGCGAGCTGGCGCTGTTCGAACAGCGTCGCGAAGCGCTCGTGCAACGGGGAGTCGGGGACGACTTCGCCACCCGGATCGCGGTACTGCCGCCGGCGTACGCGGGGCTCGGGATCGTGGAGACCGCGTCCCGCGACGACATCGACATCCTCGAGGTCGCCAAGGTGCACTTCGCGCTCGGCGAGCGGCTGCAGCTGGGCCGCTTCCTGGAACGGATCATCGGCCTGCCGCGCACCGACCGCTGGCAGACGATGGCCCGGGCCGCGCTGCGCGACGACCTGCACGCCGTCCACGCCCGCCTGACCCGTCAGGTCCTGGCGAGCACCGACGCCTCGGCCGAACCCGAGGACCGCGTCGCCACCTGGCAGGACCAGAACGCCACGGCCCTGGCCCGCGCAGCCACCATGCTCGACGAGATCGTCGAAACCGAGGGCCCGGAACTCGCCCACCTCTCGGTCGGCCTCCGCCTGGTCAGGACCCTGCTCGCCAACCAGGCTTAGAAATCAGCGGTCCGACACTACGACGTCGACGGAGTACTGGTCGGCGCGGTAGCAGTGGTTGCCGTACTCGACGGGGGAGCCGTCGGCGGCGTAGGCGGAGCGGGTCATGGTGACCAGGGGTTCAGCCTTGGACATGTGCAGGGTACGGCGCTCCTCGGCGGTCGCGTTGCGGGCGCCGATGCGCTGGCGGGCAACCGTCGGGCGGATGCCGCGGGCGCGCAGTACGGAGTACAGGCCGTCCGCGGTGAGTTGCTCCAGGGTCAGGTCGTTGAGGGCCGGAGGCAACCAGTTGCGCATGATCGCGAGCGGTACGTCGTCGGCGTACCGGAGCCGGACGATCGAGACCAGCGGGGTGCCGGTCGGCAGCTCGAGTACGGCGGCGGCGCGGTCGTCGTGGGCGTCGCAGTCCAGCGACAGGACCTCGGTGCGCGGCGCGCGGCCCTCGCGGGCAAGGTCCTCGTAGAGGCTGGTCAGCTCGGCCTTGCGGTGCACCATCTGGTTCGCGACAGTGGTGCCGATGCCGCGCCGGCGGACCAGCAGGCCCTGGTTGACCAGCTCGGAGATCGCCCGCCGGACCGTCGGCCGGGACAGCCCGAGCCGGTCCGACATGGCGATCTCGTTCTCGAACGGGTCGCCCGGGCGCAGTGAGCCGTCGGTAATGGCGGACGTCAGTTGCTCGGCCAGTTGGTGGTACAGCGGCACCGGACTGGTCCGATCGATACTGACCGGAAGGGCAACCATGGCCGGGATGTTACATGATGAAGGTATGTATGTCTCGACGTGAAAATGTGTTAACAAAGTCTTGACACCTTCGCTGCCTGCCCGGGAAGCTGACGGAGCGTACGCAACCAGCGGAAGGGTGACCGGAATGCGGATCGGGTTGGTCGGGGTCGGGCGGATCGGGGCGTTCCACGCCGCCACGCTCAAGGATTTGCCGGCGGTGGAACAGGTGGTCGTCGCCGATGCGGACCCGGGCCGGGCGGAACTCGTCGCGAAGGATCTCGGCCTGGAGTTCGCGCCCGATGTCGACGCGTTGCTGGCGAGCCGGCTGGACGGGTTCGTGATCGCCGCCGCGACGTCCGCGCACGCCGAGTTGATCGAGGCCGGTCTGGCGGCCGGCCTCCCGACGTTCTGCGAGAAGCCGGTGGCGATCGACCTGGCCGAGACCAAGCGCGTCGTCGAGCTGGTGGAGAACTCCGGCGTACCGGTGCACATCGGCTTCCAGCGCCGCTTCGACCACGGGTACCAGACGGTCGCGGCGCAGGTCCGCTCCGGCGAGCTCGGGTTCATCCACCACATCCGGGCGAACACCAACGACGCGTTCCCGCCGCCGGCGGGGTACATCCCGACCAGCGGTGGGTTCTTCCGGGACTGCACGGTGCACGATTTCGACATCATCCGGTTCGTCACCGGGGCCGAGGTGGTCAGCGTGTTCGCCACCGGCGCGAACCGCGGCGAGTCCTTCTTCGGCGAGTACGGCGACGTGGACGCAGCGGCCGCCCTGCTGACACTGGACGACGGCACCTTCGTCTCGGTCAGCGGCACCCGGTACAACGCGGCCGGGCACGACGTGCGGATGGAGGTACTCGGCAGTCTCGGATCGGTCGCGGTCGGGCTCGACGAGCACACCGCGCTGCGTTCCGCCGAGGAGGGCGTGACCTTCCCGGGCGGTCAGCCGCACGCGACGTTCATGGACCGGTTCCGTCCGGCGTACGCCGCCGAGCTCGCCGCCTTCACTGAAGTTGTGGCCGGCAACCGTGAGGTGCCGTGCACGGTCCGCGACGCGTACCAGGCGTTCCGGACAGCCGATGCGTGCGAACTCTCGCGCCGCGAGGCCCGAGTTGTCACGCTGGAAGAGATCGCCTGATGCCGTACTCGAGAACAGAGGAGAACTGCCGATGACCGAGCTGGTGGACCGTATCGCCGGCGCCCCGATCTCCTGGGGCGTATGCGAGGTTCCGGGGTGGGGCTGGCAGTTCGACCCGGAGACGGTACTGGCCGAGATGCGGGACGCCGGCTTGGCCGCGACCGAGTTCGGTCCGGACGGTTTCCTCCCCGAGGACCCGGCCGAGAAGGCGAAGACCCTCGCGGACGTGGGTCTTCGCGCGGTCGGCGGCTTCGTCCCGGTCGTCCTGCACGATCCGGCGTACGACCCGGCGCCTGAGGTGACGACGGCGCTCGACGGATTCGTTGCCGCCGGTGCCACCACCCTGGTGCTCGCCGCGGCCACCGGCCAGGACGGGTACGACGACCGTCCGGTGCTCGACGAGACGGGCTGGAGCACGCTGCTCGCGAACCTGGACAAGCTGGCCGACCTCGCCGCTGCGCGTGGTGTGCTGGCGACGATCCACCCGCATGTCGGCACGATGGTGGAGAACGCCGACGACGTCGAGCAGGTCCTGAACGGTTCGTCGATCGGTCTCACCGTCGACACCGGGCACCTGTTGATCGGCGGCGTCGACCCGGTCGCGCTGGTGGTCAAGCACACCGACCGCGTCCGGCACACGCACCTGAAGGACGTGGACGCCGCGTGGGCCGCGCGGGTGCAGGCCGGCGAGGTCAGCTACACGGACGCCGTACGGCAGGGGATGTACCGGCCGCTGGGTGCCGGCGACATCGACATCACGTTGATCGTCGCGACCCTCGAAGAGGCCGGGTACGACGGCTGGTACGTGCTCGAGCAGGACACGATCCTGTCGGACCGGCCGAGTGGCGAGGGACCCGTGGTCGATGTCCGGGCGAGTATCGCGCACCTGCGGGAGATTGCGGGTCGGGTCTGATGGTGGACGACGTACTGACGATCGGGCGGATCGGGGTCGACCTGTACCCGCTGCAGGCCGGGACGCACCTGGAGGACGTGGAATCGTTCGGGAAGTTCCTCGGCGGCAGCGCGACGAACGTCGCGGTCGCGGCGGCGCGGCACGGGCGGAAATCGGCGGTGATCAGCCGGACCGGGAACGACCCGTTCGGCACGTTCATCCACCGGACGCTCGGCGAGCTCGGGGTCGACGACCGGTTCGTGTCGCCGGTGGACGGGCTGCCGACGCCGATCACGTTCTGCGAGATCTTCCCGCCGGACAACTTCCCGCTGTACTTCTACCGGTTCCCGAAGGCGCCGGACCTGGTGATCAACCCCGACGAGCTCGACCTGGACGCGATCCGGGAGGCGCGGATCTACTGGTCCACGGTCACCGGGCTGTCCGCAGAGCCGTCCCGGTCGGCGCACTTCGCCGCCTGGGAGGCGCGTGGCCGGCGGCCGATCACGGTGCTGGACCTGGACTACCGGCCGATGTTCTGGGCTGATCCGAGCGAGGCGCACGCGCAGGTCAGTCGAGCGCTCGAGTACTGCACGGTTGCTGTCGGCAACCGTGAGGAGTGTGAGGTGGCGGTCGGCGAGACCGACCCGGACAAGGCGGCGCAGGCGCTGCTAGACCGGGGGCTGGAGCTCGCAGTCGTCAAGCAGGGGCCGCGCGGCACGCTGGCGCGGACCCGCGACGAGCGGGTCGAGGTCCCGCCGTACCCGGTCGAGGTCGTCAACGGACTGGGGGCCGGCGACGGCTTCGGCGGGGCGTTGTGCCACGGGTTGCTGTCCGGTTGGCCGCTGGAGAAGGTCATCCGGTTCGCGAACGTCGCCGGTGCGATCGTCGCCTCCCGGCTGGAGTGTTCCACCGCCATGCCCACCACCACCGAAGTCCTCTCCCACATGGGTGACCAAGCATGAGTAGACCTGACCAGGAGCCGTACCGCGAAGACGCGCGCCCGATCCCGATCCAGCGTCCCGGGACTCCCGACGACGAAGCCACCGTCTTCACCCCGGGACCGAACGACCCGACCGTCGCCATCCGCCGCCCCGACGCGAACGACCCGACGATCGGGGCCCAGTCGAACGCGGACGACCTGACGGTGGTCGCGCAGCGTCCGGTCGCCGACGAGCCGACTGTCGCGCAGCGGCCGCCGGCCGAACCGGCCGAGGGGCATCGCATCCCGAAGACCCCGAGCGGTCCGGGGCAGGTCCGGCCCTCGGTGCCCCCGGCGGACGACGAAGACGTGACGGTCGAGGCAGCCGTGCCCCAGGCACCGGCAGACGGCCAGACCACAGTCATCGGAGACCTCGGCCTCCCCACCAACCAGCCAACCACCCCACCGGCGAGTCAGCCGGTCGAGCAGCGCGCCGACCAGTCGCCCGCCGCGCCCGCGAACCAGTCGGTCGAGGAGCGGGCCGATCAGCCGACCGCTGCGCCGGTGGACCAGGCGGCGCCTCCGGCGGTGAGCCAGGCGGCTGAGGATTGGGCGGATCAGCCCACTCAGTTGGGTGAGCAGGTGGTTGAGGCGCCGGTGTGGGAGACAGCTCCGGCGCCGCGGTGGCATGAGTATGGCGAGCGGCTCGCGGAGCTGACCGAGATTCGGGTTCGGCATCCTGAGCGACTGGCTGAGGCTTGGCAGCGGCGGCGTACGCGGGCGCTGGTCGGTGACGACGGGCGGTTGCTGATCGTCGCGGCCGACCACCCGGCGCGCGGCGCGCTCGGTGTTCGGGGCGACCGGATGGCGATGGCCAGCCGGCCGGAGCTGATCGGCCGGCTGATGACGGCGCTGGAACGGCCAGGTGTCGACGGAGTGCTCGCGACCCCGGACATCCTCGAAGACCTGCTGCTGCTCGGCGCGCTCGAGGGCAAGGTCGTGATCGGCTCGATGAACCGCGGCGGCCTGCAGGGCGCCACGTTCGAGGTCGACGACCGCTTCACGGCGTACCGTTCCGCCGACGAGATCGCCACCCGCCGCCTCGACGGCGGCAAGATGCTGACCCGCATCGACCTCGACGACCCGGGCACGGTCGCGACCCTGGAGTCCAGCGCCGCCGCCGTCACCGGCCTCGCCGAGCACAAGCTGATGGCGATGGTCGAACCGTTCTGGTCGACCCGCGCCGAGGACGGCCGGGTGACGAACCTGCTCGACCCGGACTCGGTGATCAAGTCGATCCACATCGCCTCCGCCCTCGGCGCGACCAGCGCGTACACCTGGCTCAAGCTCCCGGTCGTCGACGAACTGGAGCGCGTGATGGAGGCGACCACTCTGCCGACGCTGCTGCTCGGCGGCGATCCGACGGTCGCCCCCGAAGCGACGTACGCCTCCTGGGGCAAGGCGCTCGGCCTCCCCTCGGTGCGCGGTCTCGTCGTCGGCCGCGCGTTGCTCTTCCCACCCGACGGAGATGTGGCCGCCGCCGTCGATCACGCCGCGACGCTCGTCCACGGGGGTGCCGCATGACCGAATGGTTCCGGCCCGCTGGGTCGACCGCGAACGACGCCTTCGAGGTGATGGTGCGACCTGGGGAGACCGACTGGCATCACACCGGGTTGGCGATCCGCACGCTGCTGCCCGGACAGTCGGTGGAGATCGACACCGGCGACTGCGAGTACCTCGTGCTTCCGCTCAGCGGATCGGCCGAGGTGATCATCGACGGGCAGCGCGTCCCGCTCGGTGGCCGGGCCGAGGTCTTCTCGGGCGCGACCGACCTCGCCTATGTCCCGCGGAACTCGACGTTCGCCGTGGTCAGCGCCGGCGGCGCCCGGATCGCGTTCCCGAATGCCAAGGCGGCCAGCGACTTCCCGTTCCGGCGGATCGCGGCCGACGAGGTGGAGACCGAGCTGCGCGGCGCCGGCGTCGCGTCCCGTCAGGTCCGCAACTTCGGTACGCCGGGAGTTCTCGCCGCCGACTCGATCATCGCCTGCGAGGTGATCACGCCGGCCGGCAACTGGTCGTCGTACCCGCCGCACAAGCACGACGAGCACCGGCCGGGGAAGGAGAGCGAGCTCGAGGAGATCTACTACTTCGAGCTGCAGCTGTCCGACGACGTCCCGGAAGGTGTCAAGGGCAACGACCCGATCGGGTACCAGCGCGTGTACGGCACCGAGGACCGCCCGATCGACGTCCTCGCGGAAGTCCGCAGCGGCGACCTGGTACTGGTCCCGCACGGCTGGCACGGGCCGGCGATGGCGCCGCCCGGCTACGACATGTACTACCTGAACGTGATGGCCGGCCCCGGGACCGAGCGGCAGTGGCTGATCACCGACGACCCGCAGCACGCCTGGGTCCGCGAGCTGTGGAACTCCCAGCACATCGATCCCCGGCTTCCGCTCGGAAGGGATGAGTCATGACGGTGCGCCTCACGGTCGCTCAGGCACTGGTGCGCTTCCTCGGCGCGCAGTACTCCGAACGCGACGGGCGGCGGCAGAAGCTCTTCGCCGGGTGCTTCGGCATCTTCGGCCACGGCAACGTGGCCGGTCTCGGTCAGGCGCTGCTGCAGTCCGAGCTCGCCGATCCGGATGCCCTGCCGTACATCCTGGCCCGCAACGAGCAGGCGATGGTGCACACCGCGGCCGCCTTCGCCCGGACCACGAACCGCCTGCAGACCTACGCCTGTACGGCGAGCATCGGGCCCGGCTCGACCAACATGATCACCGGCGCCGCGTTGGCGACCGTGAACCGGCTGCCCGTCCTGCTGCTGCCCTCCGACACCTTCAGTACCCGGGTCGCGACGCCGGTCCTGCAAGAGCTGGAGAACTTCGGCGCCGGCGACATCAGCGTGAACGACGCGTTCCGTCCGGTCTCGCGGTACTTCGATCGCGTCAGCCGTCCGGAGCAGTTACCGTCCGCGCTGCTGCACGCGATGCGCGTCCTGACCGACCCGGTCGAGACCGGCGCGGTCACGATCGCGATGCCGCAGGACGTGCAGGCCGAGGCGTTCGACTGGCCGGAGGAGCTCTTCGCCGAGCGCGAGTGGCACGTCGGCCGACCGTTGCCCGAGACAAGCATTCTGGACCAGGCGGCCGACCTGATCCGCAACTCCCGGCGGCCGCTGATCGTCGCCGGCGGTGGCGTCGCGTACTCCGCGGCGAACGACGTACTGCGGACCTTCGCGGAGGTGACCGGCATCCCGGTCGGGGAATCCCAAGCAGGTAAGGGATCGCTGCCCTACGATCACCCGCAGTCGGTCGGCGCGATCGGCTCCACCGGGACCACGGCCGCGAACGCGCTGGCCGAGTCCGCCGACCTGGTGATCGGGATCGGCACCCGGTACGCCGACTTCACCACCGCGTCCCGCACCGCGTTCCAGAATCCCGACGTACGGTTCGTGAACGTCAACGTGGCCAGGTTCGACGGCGGGAAGCACGCCGGACTGCCGGTGGTCGCTGACGCCCGCGAGGCGCTGGCGGCGCTGACGACCGCGCTCGACGGCTGGTCGGTCGACGACGAGTACCGGACCGAGACCGGGCAGCTCGCGCAGGAGTGGGACGCGATCGTCGAGCGGACGTACAACCCGCCGGCCGAGGTGACCGGGAAGCTGGCCGACGGCCTACTCACCCAGGGCGAGGTACTCGGCTGCGTGAACGAGCTGTCCGACCCGCGGGACGTCGTCGTCTGCGCGGCCGGCTCGATGCCCGGCGACCTGCACAAGCTCTGGCGGACCCGGGACGGCAAGGGGTACCACGTCGAGTACGGGTACTCCTGCATGGGCTACGAGATCGCCGGCGGGATCGGCGTCCGGCTCGGCGCACCGGACCGGGACGTGTTCGTCATGGTCGGCGACGGGTCGTACCTGATGATGTCGACCGAGCTGGTGACCGCGGTCCAGGAGAACGTCAAGGTGATCGTGGTCCTGGTCCAGAACCAGGGCTTCGCCTCGATCGGCGCGTTGTCGGAGTCGCTGGGCTCGCAACGGTTCGGTACGGCGTACCGCTATCGCTCCTCCGACGGTCGGCTGGATGGGGACTACCTTCCGGTCGACCTGGCGGCGAACGCCCGCAGCCTCGGCGTCGAGGTGATCGAGGTGGAGAGCAGGGCCGAACTGGAGAAGGCGATCGGCATCGCGAAGGTCGCGACCGGCCCGATCCTGATCCAGGTCCGGACCGACCCGCTGATCGGTGCCCCCGACAGCGAGTCCTGGTGGGACGTCCCGGTCAGCGAGGTGTCGACGCTGGCGTCGACCTCGACGGCGCGGGCGGCGTACGAGGAGTTCAAGACCGGCCAGCGTGCCTACGTGGCGCCGGTGACGTACACGAGAGAGACGGACGACTGATGCGCGTCAACCTGCCGCGAGGCAGCCGATCACAGCAATTCCCGGCCGCCATGTAGCCGCGGCCGGCCCTATCAGGGGAGGGCAAGATGTTCAGATCAGGTAGGCGGCTGGTGACCGCCGCGGTCACTGTGGTTCTGGTGGTCACAGTGGCCGCGTGCAGCAGCACCGGTGGGAAGAAGGCCGAGCAGTCCGCGACCGCCGCGGCAGCAGGTCAGGCCAACACGCCGAAGATGACGGTCGCGATGATCACCCACGGGGCACCGGGTGACACCTTCTGGGACATCATCCAGAAGGGTGCCAAGGCCGCGGCCGCCAAGGACAACGTCGATCTGAAGTACTCGTCGGATCCGTCCTCGGGCAACCAGGCGAACCTCATCCAGAGCGCGATCGACAGCAAGGTCGACGGGATCGCCGTCACGCTCCCCGACCCACCGGCGCTGATCCCCGCCGTCAAGAAGGCCATCGCCGCCGGCATCCCGGTCGTCGCGCTGAACGCCGGGATCGGCCAGTTCTCGCAGTCGGGCGCGTTGTCGTACTTCGGCTCCGACGAGAGTCTGGCCGGTGAGGCCGCCGGCACCAAGGCCTCGCAGGGCAACTACAAGCACCTGCTGTGTGTGATCCAGTTCCAGGGCCAGGTCCAGTTGGAGGACCGCTGCAACGGGGTGAAGAAGACCTTCAACGGGCAGTGGACCAAGATCTACGTCAACGGCTCGGACCGGCCGTCGGAGCAGACCACGATCGCGGCGAAGCTGAAGCAGGACCCGAGCATCGACTTCATCGTCACCCTCGGCGCTCCGGACGCGCTGGCCGCGATCAACGCGGTGAAGGAGTCCGGCAGCAAGGCCAAGATCGGCACCTTCGACTTCAACCCGCAGATCCCGCCGAAGATCAAGGCCGGTGATCTGCAGTTCGCGATCGACCAGCAGCCGTACCTGCAGGGGTACGAGGCGGTCGACTCGCTGTGGCTCTACAAGAACAACGGCAACATCCTCGGCGGCGGCAAGCCGACCCTGACCGGACCGTTCGTCGTCGACAAGCAGAACGTCGACTTCGTCGGCAAGTTCGCGGCCAACGGTACGCGGTAGTGGGCTGTCCGGGGGCGCCGTCCACGGTGTCCCCGGACGCGATCCGAGACTAGGAGGTCTCCATGAGTCAGACAGTGGTCGCCGCCCCGACACCACCGGCCGCCGACGAGCGGCTCGGACGACGGTCCGCGTTCTCCAGGCTGCTGGCCAGGCCCGAACTGGGCGCGCTGGTCGGCGCAATCGTGATCTATGCCGTGTTCTTCATCGTCGCCCCGCCGTTCCGCGACGCGACGTCGTTGTCCACGGTGCTCTACCAGAGCTCGGTGTACGGCATCCCCGCGGTGGCGGTCGCGCTGCTGATGATCGGCGGCGAGTTCGACCTGTCCGCCGGTGTCGCCGTGACCAGTTCGGCGCTGGTGGCAGCGATGTTCAGCTTCCAGTTCACCGCGAACATGTGGGTCGGGGTCGGGGTCTCCCTGGTGGTCGCGCTGGTGATCGGCTTCATCAACGGTTATCTCGTCGTGAGAACTGGGATCCCGAGCTTCCTGGTGACGCTCGGCACGTTCTTCATGCTGCGCGGGCTGAACCTGGCGATGACCAAGCAGATCACCGGGAACGTCGCCACCGACGACGTGTCGAACATCGCCGGGTTCAGCTCGGCACAGAACGTCTTCGCGTCCTCGTTCACGATCGGCGGCGTGTCGATCCGGATCACCCTGGTGTGGTGGATCGTCTTCGTGATCATCGCCACCTGGTTGCTGCTGCGTACGCGGGTCGGTAACTGGATCTTCGCCGTCGGCGGGTCCGCCCCCAGTTCCCGCGCGGTCGGCGTACCGGTCAAGCGGGTGAAGATCGGCCTGTTCATGGGTGTCGGTTTCCTGGGTTGGTTCACCGGCATGCACATCCTGTTCGCCTTCAACACCGTGCAGTCCGGTCTCGGCGTCGGCAACGAGTTCATCTACATCGTCGCCGCCGTGGTCGGTGGGTGCCTGCTCACCGGTGGCTACGGCTCCGCGATCGGCGCGGCGATCGGCGCCTTCATCTACGGCATGGCCGAGCTGGGGATCGTCTACGCCGGCTGGAACCCCGACTGGAAGTACTTCTTCCTCGGCGTGCTGCTGCTGGGCGCCATCCTGCTGAACAGTTACATCCGTCGACGTGCGGAGGCCTCGAGATGACCGCGACGACCACCGAAGCCCCGGCCAAGGCACCCCTGGTGCGGCTGTCGGGCTGCGACAAGAACTACGGGAACATCATCGCCCTCGGCGGAATCTCGCTCGAAGTGGATGCCGGTGAAGTGACCTGCGTGCTCGGGGACAACGGGGCCGGCAAGTCCACGCTGATCAAGATCATCGCCGGCCTGCACAAACCGACCCACGGCACGTACGAGGTCGAGGGCGAGGCGGTCACGTTCGACTCGCCGCGGGAGGCGCTCGAGCACGGGATCGCGACGGTGTACCAGGACCTCGCGGTCGTCCCGCTGATGCCGGTCTGGCGGAATTTCTTCCTCGGCAACGAGGTCAGCAAGCGGACCGGCCCGATCAAACGCCTGGACATCAACTTCATGCGCAGTACGACGAAGAAGGAACTGCTCGACATGGGCATCGACCTGCGCGACGTCGACCAGCCGATCGGCACGCTGTCCGGTGGTGAGCGGCAGTGCGTCGCGATCGCCCGGGCGGTGTACTTCGGGGCGAAGGTCCTGATCCTCGACGAGCCGACCGCGGCGCTCGGTGTGAAGCAGTCCGGTGTGGTGCTGAAGTACATCGTCCAGGCACGCGAACGCGGGCTCGGCGTCATCTTCATCACCCACAACCCGCACCACGCCTATCCGGTCGGCGACCGCTTCCTGCTGCTGAAGCGCGGCAAGTCGATCGGCTACTACGCGAAGAGTGAGATCAGCCGTGACGATCTCACCGCCCAGATGGCCGGTGGCGCCGAGCTCGACCAGCTCCAGCACGAGCTCCAGCACGGTGGGAAGGCGACGGCCGACGTGGCTTCCGAGCTCGAGGAGGAGGTGCAGGAGCTCGGGATCGCCGAGCGTCCCACCGGTTCGTGAGCTGGGGTCCGCCGTTTCGGCGGCGGACCTCTCGTTCGACCCCGTTCAGAGTTTCTTGGAAGGATCGCTACAGATGACCTCTACCGACCCCGGGAGCGCGCCTCGCCTCGCCCTGGGCAGTTGTCCCGATTCCTGGGGAGTCTGGTTCGCCGACGATCCGCGGCAGACGCCGTGGGAGCGGTTCCTGGACGAGCTGTCCGGTGTGGGCTACCAGTGGATCGAGCTCGGCCCGTACGGGTACCTGCCGACCGATCCCGCGCGACTCACCGACGAGCTCGGGAAGCGGGGTCTCCGGGTCTCCGGTCAGGCCGTCGGCGCACCGCTGCACGACAGCAGTCAGTGGGAGCCGACGCTGGCCGAGGCCCGCCGGGTCGCGGAGCTGGTGACCGCGGTGGACGGCAAGTTCATGGTGATCCTGCCTGGGGAGTACCGGGACGGGCGGACCGGTGCGGTCACGTCGGCCCGTGAGCTCGACGCCGACGGCTGGAGCACGTTGATCCGGCAGAACAACGAGCTCGGCCGGATCATCGGCGAGGAGTACGGCCTCACCCTCGCGTTCCACCCGCATGCCGACTCGAACGTGGAGACGCAGGCCCAGGTGGAGCGGTTCCTGCACGACACCGATCCGCGGTACGTGTCGCTGTGCCTGGACACCGGGCACTTCGCCTACCGGCACGGCGACAACGTCGGGATCATCGAGAAGTACCCGGAGCGGCTCGGGTTCGTGCACATCAAGGGCGTCGATCCCGAGGTGCTGAAGGTCGTCGACGCCGAGGACCTGTCGTTCGGGGAGGCGGTCAAGCGCGGTGTGATGGCCGAGCCGCCGAACGCCGAGCCGAAGGTCGAGCCGATCGCCGAAGCACTCCGGGCGCTCGACCGGGACGATCTCTTCGTGATCGTCGAGCAGGACCTGTACCCGTGCGAGTTCGGCGTACCCGAACCGATCGCACGGCGGACGTACGACTATCTGCGCAGTGTCGGAATCGGAGGTGACCAGTGATGACGGTCCGGGTCGGGGTGATCGGCGTCGGGATGATCGGGCAGGACCACATCCGGCGGCTCACGCAGGTGCTGTCCGGGGCGCAGGTGGTCGCGATCACCGACGTGGATCCGGAGCGCGCGCGGTCGGTGGCGGACGGTCTGCCGTCCTGCACTGTGCACGCGACCGGGCAGGACGTGATCGGTGACGACGCCGTGGACGCCGTCGTGGTGACGTCGTGGGGGCCGACGCACGAGGAGTTCGTGCTGGCCGCGATCGAGGCCGGCAAGCCGGTGTTCTGCGAGAAACCGTTGGCGACCACGCAGGAGGCCTGCCGGCGGATCGTCGACGCCGAGGTGGCGAGCGGCCGGCGGCTCGTGATGGTCGGGTTCATGCGCCGGTACGACGCGGCGTACCAGGCGGTGAAGGCCGCCGTCGACGGCGGTTCGATCGGGGCGCCGTTGCTGATGCACTGCGCGCACCGGAACCCGTCGGTTCCGCCGTACGGATTCACCACCGAGATGATCATCACCGACTCCGCCATCCACGAGATCGACCTGGTGCGGTGGATGTTCGACGACGACGTGGTCGCGGCCACGGTCCTGAAGCCGGGACGGCGGAACAGCAACGCGACCGACGACCTGCAGGATCCGCTGATGCTGCTGCTGGAGATGGCCAGCGGGATCCTGGTCGACGTCGAGCTGTCGCTGAACATCCGCTTCGGGTACGACATCCGCGGCGAGGTCGTCGGCGAACTCGGTACGGCGGCCCTCGCGGAGACCTCCGGTGCGATCGTCAAGAACGACGGCCGGTACGCCGGGCGGGTGCCCGCCGACTGGCGCGAACGGTTCCTCCGCGCGTACGACATCGAGTTGCAGGACTGGATCGACGCGGTCGCGGCCGGCGGTTTCACCGGCCCGAGTGCCTGGGACGGCCATCTCGCGGCCGTGGTGTCGGACACCTGCCTCGAAGCCTTGCGGACCGGTCAGCGCGTCGAGGTCGCCGCGCACGAACGGCCCGACTTCTACGCGAAGGGCTGACCTATGAGACTTGCTCTCGATCCGTACATGTTCCGCGGTACGCCGTTGCTCGACCTGCCGCGGCTGGTGGCCGAGCTGGGGTACGAGTGGATCGAGCTGTCACCCCGCGACGACTTCATCCCGTTCTTCAACCACCCCCGGGTGAACGACGCGACCGTGGCTGCCTTCAAGAAGGAGCTGGCCGCGGCAGGGGTCGGGATCTCGAGCGTGCTGCCGCTGTTCCGGTGGTCCGGGCCCGACGAGGACGACCGGCAGGCCGCCGTACGGTATTGGAAGCGGGCGATCGAGATCACCGCGGCGCTGGGTGCCGACACGATGAACTCGGAGTTCAACGGGCGTCCGGAGCAGGCGGCGCGCAGCGAGGCGCAGTTCTGGCGCTCGATGGAGGAACTGCTGCCAGTGTTCGAGCGCGAGGGCATCAAGCTCGCCCTGGAGCCGCACCCGGACGACTTCGAGGAGGACGGGAAGGCCGCGGTCGACCTGATCCGCGGCATCAACAGCCCGCTGGTGACCTTCCTGTACTGCGCTCCGCACACGTTCCACATGGGCAACGACGCCCCCGGCATCATCGACTACGCCGGGGACCTGTTGACCAACATCCACGTGGCCGACTCGTTCGACCACACCGGCTCGTCGGGGCTGCGCTACATCGTGAACCCGCCCGGCTCGACGGTCCGCGTGCATCAGCACCTGGACATCGGCCAGGGCGAGGTCGACTTCGACGAGCTGTTCGCGGCGCTGGCCGCCGCGGGTTTCAATGGCACCGTGACGACCTGTGTCTTCGCGTGGGAGGAACGCGCCCGCGAGTCGAGCACATTCATGCGGGACAAGATCACCGAACTGATGACGAAACAAGGGATGCAGCTGTGAGCACCGAACGGATTACCCATCTGGTCGCCGGTGCCCCGTGGACCGGGGTGTCGGAGCGGACCAGCAAGGTCTACAACCCCGCGACGGGAGCGGTCACCGGCGAGCTCGACCTCGCCTCGGCGGCCACCGTCGACGAGGTGGTCAAGGTCGCCCACGAGGCGTCCCGGAACTGGGCGGCGACGTCGCTGACCAAGCGCGCCCAGGTGCTGTTCGCGTACCGCGAGCTGGTGAACCGGGACAAGGAGCGAATCGCGGCGATCATCACCGCCGAGCACGGCAAGGTGCTGTCCGACGCGCTCGGCGAGGTGACCCGCGGTCTGGAGGTGATCGAGTTCGCCTGCGGCATCCCGCACCTGCTCAAGGGCGGCTTCAGCGAGGGCGTGTCGACGAAGGTCGACGTGTACTCGATCCGCCAGCCGCTCGGGGTCTGCGCGGTGATCTCACCGTTCAACTTCCCGGCGATGGTGCCGATGTGGTTCGTCCCGATCGCGGTTGCCTGTGGCAACAGCGTGGTGATCAAGCCGTCCGAGAAGGACCCGTCGGCGGCGAACGCGATGGCCGAGCTCTGGAAGGAGGCCGGCCTGCCGGACGGCGTGGTGAACGTCGTGCACGGCGACAAGGAGGCCGTCGACCGGCTGCTCGAGCACCCGGACATCAAGTCGGTCTCGTTCGTCGGCTCGACCCCGATCGCCCGGTACGTCTACGAGACCGGCACCAAGAACGGCAAGCGGGTGCAGGCGCTCGGTGGTGCGAAGAACCACATGATCGTGCTGCCGGACGCCGACCTCGACCTGGCCGCCGACGCCGCGGTGAACGCCGGCTTCGGCTCGGCCGGTGAACGCTGTATGGCGATCTCCGCACTGGTCGCGGTCGAGCCGATCGCGGACGAGCTGATCACCAAGATCAAGGAGCGGATGGGCAAGCTGCGCACCGGCGACGGGACCCGCGGCTGCGACATGGGCCCGCTGGTCACCGGCCAGCACCGCGACAAGGTCGCCGGGTACGTCGCCGCGGGTGTGGACGAGGGCGCCGACCTGGTGGTCGACGGTCGCGAGGGGGACTTCGACGGTGGGGCCGACGGGTTCTGGCTCGGTCCGACGCTGTTCGACAAGGTGACGCCGGAGATGTCGATCTACACCGACGAGATCTTCGGCCCGGTACTGTCCGTCGTCCGAACGGCGTCGTACGACGCGGCTCTCGAGCTGGTGAACGCGAACCCGTACGGCAACGGGACGGCGATCTTCACCAACGACGGCGGGGCAGCGCGGCGGTTCCAGAACGAGGTCGAGGTCGGGATGGTCGGTATCAACGTGCCGATCCCGGTCCCGATGGCGTACTACTCGTTCGGCGGCTGGAAGAACTCGCTGTTCGGTGACACGCACGCGCACGGCACCGAGGGCGTGCACTTCTTCACCCGCGGCAAGGTCGTCACGTCCCGCTGGCTGGACCCGTCGCACGGTGGCATCAACCTGGGCTTCCCGACGCACGACTGACGCACCCATGGAGCAGCCTCGGTGGGGATTGCTGTCCACGGCCGCCATCGGCCGGGTGGTCGTGGACGCGGCGCCGGGACGTTTCGTCGCCGTCGCCTCGCGGGACCTCGGCAAGGCGCGGAAGTTCGCCGACGAGTGTGGTCTGGAGCTGGCGTTCGGTTCGTACGACGAACTGCTCGCCAGCCCGGACGTCGACGCGGTGTACGTCGCGTTGCCGGTCGCGATGCACACCGAGTGGACTCTGCGAGCGATTGCCGCCGGCAAGCATGTGCTGACCGAGAAGCCCTTCGCCATGACGGCCGACGACGCCGCGCGATGCTTCGACGCTGCTGCCGGCGCCGGCGTGACGTGTGTCGAGGGGCTGATGTACCGCCATCATCCGCAGACGCTGCTCGCGCGCCGGCTCGTGTCCGACGGCGCGATCGGCCGGTTGACCACGGTCCGCGCGGCACTCAGCGTGAGTGTCGGGACCGGCGACATCCGGCGATCGCGGGCGCTCGGCGGCGGCGCGCTGCTGGATCTCGGGTGCTACTGCGTGAGCGCGATCCGGATGTTCGCCGGCACACCGGAACGGGTGTACGCCGAACGGGTGCTCGACACCGCCGGCGACGGAGTCGATCTCCGCTGGGCGGCAACGCTGCGGATGCCGGACGACGTACTGGCGCAGTTCGACCTCGGCCTCGACCTGCCGGGGCGCGACGAGTTGGAGTTGATCGGGACCGACGGACGGATCGTCATCGGCGACCCGTGGATCTGCCGCGACCAGCGCGTCGAACTGACCCGCGACGGCGTCACCGAGCGCCTGGCGATCGACCCGGACGACACCTACGCACTCACCGGCGAAGAGGCCGACGTCTATCGCATCGAGCTCGACACCATTTCGGCGTACCTGGCCGGTCAGCGTGACCTCCCTTATGGCCGCGAGGACGCCGTCGACCAGGCGAGAGTGCTGGAGAAGCTGGCAGAGTCGGCGCACGCTGGCGGACCCGTGCAGCTCGACAGGTAGAGCACCTGGTGTACGCCGTACGCGCACGCTCAGGTGCACTACTCGCGCGGGGACACCTCCTGTCGAGCTGCCGATCGGGTCAGGTGCGGGGGGCCGTGCTGCCTCGGATGACGAGGTGGGGCGTGAGGACGAATTCCTCGGGGGTGGTGCGGGTGTTCTCGAGGCGGTCGGCGGCTGCTTGGACCGCGTGTTCTGCGAGTTGGGCGGCGTCCTGGTCGACCGAGGTGAGGTCGATGTGGGCGAGGCGCGCGAGGGTGCTGTTGTCGTAGCCGACCAGGGAGAGGTCGTCCGGGACGCGTACGCCGGCGCGCGTGAACGCATCCTGCAGACCCACTGCACACATGTCGTTGGACGCCACCACCGCCGTCGGTAGCGCGCGCGCCGGGCCGTCGTGTGGCCGGAGACCCTGCGCCCCGGCCGCCTCGTCGAGTAGTGCTCGGGCGGCTCGGGCGCCGGCCAGTTCGTCGTGTCCTCCTGGGATCACCCGGATCGACTCGGTGAGTGCGTGGTCGCGCATGGCGGTGCGGTAGCCGCGCCGGCGTAATGCCGCGATGGGGCCTTTGCCGCCGTCGATGAATGCGATGTCGCGGTGCCCCAACTCGACCAGGTGCGCGACCGCCTGGGCGACGCCGAGATCGTCGGCCGCGCGCACCACGTCGACGTCCTTCGCAGTCTGCTTGCCGATGACGACGACCGGCAGCTCCTGGTGGGGCACCGCACCGGCGGGGCCGAGCAGGATCAACGCCTCGCAGCGGAAGTCGAGCAGTGTCTCGACCGCCCGTCGCTCGTCGCGGTCCGCGGTGACGGTGCTGAGCACCAGCTCGTACCCACGCCCCGCGCTCGCGCGATGCAGATCCTCGACCAGCTCGGCGTGGAACGGGTTCCGGATGTCCAGCAGTACGCCGAGCAACCGGGTACGGCGTCGCGCCAGCAGACTCGCGGTCCGGTCCGGCCGATACCCCAACCGATCCGCGGCCTCCCGCACCCGCCGCCGCGTCTCCGCACTCGGCCCCGGCCGATCACTGAGCGCCAGCGACACCGACGACGGCGACATCCCGACCGCCACCGCCACATCCTCCAACCGCAACCGCCGACTTCCCATGGCTCCTGATTCTCCCCGGGGCGAGGTCTTGACATCTGGTTTGTCAGGACAATCATGGTACACAGGTCTTAAAGCGCTTGAAACCCCGTGGGGACAGGGGATTCGGGAGGAGTGATCATGACGTCTTCGTCCATCGGGGTGGCGGTGATCGGTGCGGGGATGGCCGGTCGGGCGCACCTGGCCGGGTACCGGGCGGCGACCGCGATCCACGGCGCCGGGCTGCCTGAGGTGCGGTACGTCGCCGTCGGTGACGTGAACGCCGCGGTCGCCAAGGAGTCCGCGGACCGCTTCGGCTACCAGCGATCCGAGACGAGCTGGCAGGCGATCGCCGAGGCGCCCGATATCGATGTGGTCAGCGTGGTGGTCGCCAACACCCTGCACCGCGAGATCGTCGAGGGTTTGCTTGCCGCGGGCAAACATGTGTTGTGCGAGAAGCCGCTGGCGCCGAGCGTCGAGGATGCCGCGGCGATGGTCGCGGCGGCGCGGGTTTCCGGCCGGCAGACCGCGACCGGGTTCACGTTCCGCCGGTCGCCGGCGATCAACGCGATCCGCGCGCAGTTGCACTCCGGCACCATCGGCAAGCCGGTGCACCTCGACGGGCACTACTGGTGCGACTACGGCTGCGACCCGATGGGTCCGATGAGCTGGCGGTACAAAGGCGGTCCGGGAACCGGTGCACTCGCGGACATCGGCGCGCACCTGGTCGATCTGGCCGAGTTCCTCTGCGGGCCGATCGAGTCGGTGAGTGGGGCCGTGCTGGCGACGTACATCAAGGAACGGCATCTGCCGGTGGGTGCGGTCGTCGGGCATGCGCTCGCGCAGGTCAGCGACGAGACCGAGCCGGTCGAGAACGAGGACCTGGTCAGCTTCACGGCGCGGTTCGCCTCTGGCGCCACTGCGACCCTGTCGGCGTCGCGGACGGCGTACGGGCATCCGAACGGGCTCGGGTTCGAGATCTTCGCGGAGCAGGGCGCGGCCACCTTCGACCTCGCGCGGGCGACCGAGTTCGGCTTCGTGGACGGCGCCGCGCCGCAGGCGACGAGCGGGTACCGCCAGGTGCTGGTGGGGCCCGAGCACCCGTACATCACCGGCGGTCTCCCGATGGACTTTCCCGGTGTCGGCCACGGGCAGAACGATCTGTTCGCGTTCCAGGCCAGGGCGTTCCTCGGCCAGGTGGCCGGCGTCGAAGGCCTGCCGGACTGCGCGACGTTCGAGGACGGTCTGCGCAATCTACGGCTGCTCGGCGCGGTCGTCACCTCAGCTCAATCCGGCGGCGCGGCCGTCACCATGGAAGGACCATCCTCATGAAGCTCGGCGCCTACACCGCCTGCCTGCACGACGCACCACTGACCGACGCATTGAAGACCTTGAAGAGCCTCGGTCTGGAGAGCGCGGAGATCAACTCAGGCGGCTTCCTGCCCGCGCCGCACCTGCCGATCGACGCGATCAGCGCCAGCCAGGACGCCCGCGACGAGTACCTCGCCCAGTTCGCCGCCGCCGGCGTCGAACTGACCGCGCTGAACTGCAACGGCAACCCGCTGCACCCCGACCCAGTGGTACGGCGTAAGCACGGCCAGGACGTCCGCGACGCCATCGAGCTCGCCGCACTGCTCGGGGTCAAGCGGATCGTGACGATGTCCGGCCTTCCGGAAGCACACACCGGCGGTACGGCGCCTTCGTGGACGGTACTGCCGTGGGTCAGCGTGTACCTGGACGCCCGCGACCACCAGTGGAACGAGGTAGCGATCCCGTACTGGAAGGACATCCAGGCGCGCGCCGCCGACGCGGACGTGAAGATCGCCATCGAGATGCACCCGCACAACCTGGTCTACAACCCGGCGACGATGGTCCGGCTGGCGGAGCAGATCAACGCGACCCATGTGGGCGCGGAGATGGACCCGAGCCACCTGTTCTGGCAGGGCATCGACCCGGTCGCCGCGCTGGACAGTCTCGGCGGGCTGGTCTACAACGCGGCCGCGAAGGACACCCGGATCAACGAAGCGGCGAAGATCAACGGCGTCCTCGACGACCGCTTCGGGCGGGTGCTGCCCACCGACCCCCGTGCCGTCGGCCTCGGCGGAAGGGACACGCTCAGCCGCTGGCCCGAGAACTCCTCCTGGGACTTCGTCGCGGTCGGCCGCGGCCACGACGTGGCGTTCTGGACGGCGTTCCTCGCCGCGATCGAACGCATCGAGCCGGACATGCCCGTCAACATCGAGCACGAGGATCAGGAACTCGGTCAGCTCGAGGGTCTGGAGTACGCCGCCAAGACGCTCCTCACGGCAGCCGCTTCCGTCCGGACCGCCCCCTGAGGTAACTTCTGGAGGGCGTCGTGAGGACGCGTCGAGACTCGCCGGAAGGCTGGAAGCCACCTCACGTTCCTCTCTCTGCCTGCCCGTGCGAGTCCGGGCCGGAGAGGACGCGTCATGAAGCTGTTGCCGGATCGGCCGACGATCGAGTTCCTGCGCAAGGAAGCCAAGGACCTGCTGGTCGTACTACGGGAGTCCAGGCCGGACGCCTCACTCGCGGAGGCCCAGCGTGCGTTGGCCGGAGAGTACGGCTTGCGGGACTGGCCGGCCCTGAAGACCGAGGTCGAACGCCGAGCAGCGGCAACACCCGCCGCACCCGACGGCCTGGCCGCGGCGCTTGCCGACACGTTCGGCCTGGGCACTGTGATATCGCCCGCGAGGGCCGTGACGTTCACGGCGATGGGCCGGTGCTGGGAGCTGACGACGGACCGCGGGCGCTGGCTCGCGGTCACGGTGTTCGACTGGATCACCAACGAACAGGCGGAGCTCGGCGCCCGGCTCCGCGACGCCGCAGTCGCCGCCGGCGTACGGGCGCCGCTCGGAGTGCGGAGCCCGAGTGGGCGGTTGATCGAGACCGTGCAAGGTGCGAACTGGCGCGTTCACGAGTGGCTCGAGGTAGGGCCTGAGCCGGCGCTTCCGGTGTCCACCGCGGTGGCCCGGCGCGCGGGAGCGACGTACGGGATGCTGCACGCCCTGGACCTCCCGAGCGACGAACCGCTGCACGGGTATCTGACGCACCGCCACTCCGAGGCTGACTGGTACCGCCTGCGCGATCGTGCGCGGGCCGCCGGCAAGTCGTGGGCCGAACGGCTCGACGCGCTCCTGCCGACGTTCCTCGAGTTGCACACCATCGAACCCGAGGTGCCCGACGCGTTGAGTCTGTGCAACCGGAACCTGATCCCGACGCACATCCGGCAGGGGCGCGACAGCGAGCTGGTCGTGATGGAGTGGGACTTCGCCGGCGCGCTGACGCCCGAGCTCGAACTCGGCTCCGGTCTGACGCAGTGGGTGCTACGCCCGTCGATCAACCCGCAAGCGATGACGGCGTTCCGGGAGGGGTACGCCGAGCAGCGCGAGTGGCCGAAGCTGGAGCTCTCGTCGTTCGGCGTCGGCGTGACGGGGTGGCTGAACTGGTCGTACAACTCGATGTGTGAGGCGATCGACCCAGAAGACCCCGACCACGCTGCCTTCGCGGAGCGGGAAGCGGTCGGGGTCCTGGATCGGCCGATGACCCGTCCGGGTCTGGAGCAGTTACTCGACGTCCAATGAGGTGACCGGGCGCGGGGTGAGGCCGGCGGCGAGGTAGCAGGCGTCGATGAGCTCCATCGTGGCCAGCGCGTCCTCGACGTCGGTCAGCACCGGCGAGCCGTTGCGGATCGCGCCGGCGAACGCCTCCAGCTGATAGGTGTACGACGTCCGCGTGCCGAGGTGCTCGACCCAGGTGTCTTCCTTGGTCGTGACGATCACCTGGTCGTCGTTCTGCGGCAGCACGTAGAAGGGCGCGAACGCCTCGCCGCGGCTGCCGACCACCTTCAGGCTGAACTCGACGTTCTCGGCGGCCATGCTGGTCCGGACCGCGCCGGTCGCGCCGCTCGGGAACTCGAGGTCCGCGTTCAGCCACTCGTCGACGCCCGGCATCCGCTTGCGTTCGCCGGCCCGCGCACCGGTCAGCGTCGGCGCGCCACCGGCGTACTGCGCGAACATCCGCTGCGCGTGCAGCGCGTAGCAGCCGACGTCCATCACGGCGCCGCCGGCGAGCGGCAACGACCAGCGCGGGTCCTCGTCCGGCGGCGGAGGCATCACCATCGTCGCCTCGACGTGCTGCAGGTCGCCGAGCTCACCCTTCGCGACCAGCTCCTGCAGCCGGCGCATCACCGGGTGGTACGCGTAGTGGAAGGCCTCCATGAAGACCAGGCCGGAGGTGTGTACGGCGTCCCGCACCGCGGCGGCCTCGGTGGCGTTGCTGGCCGACGGCTTCTCGGTCAGCACATGCTTGCCCGCGGCAAGCGCCCGCAGGTTCCACGGCGCGTGCAGGCCGTTGGCCAGCGGGTTGTAGACGGCTTCGATCTCGGGATCGTCGATCAGGTCCTGGTACGACGCATGGACCCGTTCGACCCCGTGCTCGGCAGCGAAGGCCTCGGCCCGTCCGGTGTCCCGGGCGGCGACCGCGACCAGCCGGGCGCCGGTCAGCTTGGCCGGTTCGACGATGGCGCGTCCGGAGATCCGGGCGGCACCGAGGACACCGATCCGCAGCGGTTCCATGCCTTCTCCTTCGAGGGTCGGCCGTGCGGATCCTGGGTGGATCCGGTGCGGCGGTTCGTCCAAGGGGCGTGTTTCCGCCGGTAAGGGTAGCTGCCCGTTCCGACGGCGAACGCGCCATCCTGCCTGACGACCCCACGGGCCCGACAGCGGCTGCCCGTGATCCGGACGGCGTTCATCGAACGTTCACGCGTCTCAGTCGTGGGTGCGCCGCCGTTCGCCGTGCTCGATGAGGGCCTGGTGCAACTGGTCCGGACCCCAATGCTCGGTGACGGCGAGCCGCAGCAGCTCGGCCTGGGACCGCGGCGCGAGACCACCGATCGGCTGGTCCCGGTCCAGGTTGGTCGGGAAGGCGTACCCCTCGGCCGTCGCGGCGATCACGTTCTCGACGGCGGCCGGGTCGGTCAGCGAACCGAGCGCGGGATAGACGGCTTCGATCATCCGCGTCCGGTCGATGCTCTCCATCGCGCGGCCGAACGCGGACGACACCTGCAGCAGGTTCGCCATCCGCTTGATGTCGGCCGAATGGTTGCTTCCGGCAGCGTGGAACAGCGCCGGGTTGAAGAACACCGCGTCGCCCTTCTCGAGCGGCAACTGCACATGGTTCTCGACGAAGTGCGCCTGGAACTCGGGCCGGCGGTAGGCGAGGTAACCGAGGCCGTACTTCTGCGAGTGCGGTAGATACAGCGTCGGCCCGGACTCCACCGGCATGTCACAGTGCGCGACCGCACCCTGCAGCGTGAGCACGGACGACAGTCGGTGCACGTGCTCGGGGTACTGCGCCGCCACCTCGTCCGACTGGAATCCCAGGTGGTAGTCCCGGTGCACCGTCTGTCCCTCGCCGCCGGGATTCACCACGTTGACCTGCGAGGTGACCTGGTACGCCGGTCCGAGCCAGGCAGCCGCCACGAGCGCGAGCAGATCGTTCGCGTAGTACGCCGTGAACACGTCGGGCGCGTCGACCGCGAGTTTCTCGAGCGCGTTCCAGACCCGGTCGTTGGCCCCCGGCTTCGCGAAGTGGTCACCGGCTGTGACGCCGGAGCGGTGCTGCTCCGCGATCATCCGCTCGAAGGCATCCGTCGCGGCGTCGACCACGTCGTTGCTGAAGGCACCTTTCAGGACGATGATCCCGGGACCGTCGGCGAACGCCCGGACGAACTCGGCCTGCAGATCCCGGGGTACGGCGGCGCGCGCCCGAGCGGCGTCGTACACCGGGACCTGCTGCTCGATCGTGGTCGCTGACGGATAGTCGGCGGGCTCGGTCGTGTCCTTGAGGACGGTCAGCAGGTCGTCGAGCCGGGCGTCGTCTGGGTTCAGCCACATGGGATGGCTCCTCTCGGTCGATAGTTCTAGATTGGTGGCAGGCTGAAGGGTTCGGAATCCCCTGAATCCACCAAAAACCCGTCATCCGGGAGGCCGAGATGACCCGTGAACACCGGGTCCGCGATATCGCGGTGCAGGCCGGACTGAGCGAGACCACTGTCGACCGGGTGCTGAACGGCCGGGCCGGGGTGAGCGCCCGGGCGCGGCGGCAGGTGGATCAGGCGATCCACGACCTCGATCGGCAGGCGTCGCAGATCCGGCTCGGTGGGCGGACCCTGGTGATCGACCTGGTCATGCAGGCGCCGCGCCGGTTCTCCCAGGCAGTGCGGTCGGCGCTCGAGACCGCGTTGCCCGGGCTGCGTCCGGCCGCGTTGCGGGCGCGGTTCGACCTCAGTGAGACCGCTTCGGCCGCTGACCTGGTCAAGAGCCTGGACAAGCTGCGCAAGCGCGGTTCGCAGGGCGTGATCCTCAAGGCGCCGGACGAGCCCGAGGTGGTCGAGGCCGTCAACCGCCTGGTCGACGCCGGTGTTCCGGTGGTCACCCTGGTCACCGACCTGCCCACCAGTCGACGGGTCGCGTACGTCGGTATCGACAACCGCTCGGCCGGCGCGACGGCGGCGTACCTGCTCACGCAGTGGCTGGGCGCGGAGCCGGGGACGGTGCTCGTGACGCTGAGCCGTGGATCGTTCCGCGGTGAGGAGGAACGCGAGATGGGTTTCCGCTCCACGCTGCGCCGGCTGTCACCAGGCCGGTCGGTTGTGGAGCTCGCGGAGACGGATGGCCTCGACACCACCATCCACGGTCAGGCGCTCGCCGCGCTGACCGCAGACCCGGCCGTGAACGCGGTCTACTCCATCGGCGGTGGCAACCGCGCGATCGTGCAGGCCTTCACCGACCTGGACCGGACCTGTCGCTGCTTCGTCGCCCACGACCTGGATGCGGACAACCTCGCGCTACTCCGGGCCGGCGCCCTGTCAGTAGTACTGCACCACGACCTGCCCACCGACCTCCACAGAGCGTGCCAACACCTACTGCACGCTCATCACCTGCTCCCGGCCGTCCGCCCAACCCCGAGCAACCTGCAGCCGATCACGCCGTTCAACCTGCCCAGCTGAGCACCTGTCCTCGGTCGACCAACCGGTCCTGCAGCTTGTCGACGTCCACCTCCTGTACGTCGTTCTGCGCGCGCAGCGACTGCACCGCGGCCACTGCGGCCGACTCCGCGAGTACGCAGAACACGGGCTCCATGCGCGTCGCGGCGTACCCGATGTGGGTGGCGGATAGGCAGACCGGGACGAGGAGGTTGCCGCAGTCGCTCTGCAGTGGGGTGATGGCTCGGTACGGCACCGGATAGGGCCGGCCGGTGCCCAGATGGCCGCCGATGAACATGTCTCCTTCGGTGGCGACACCCAGCTGGCCCGATGCGTTGCGGCTGGCGATCCGTCGTACCGGATAGACGTCGACGCCGAAGAGGGCGAGGCCGATGCTGTCCGATGGCTCGGTCCGGTTGATCACGTCCGAGTGGGTGATCGTGTACTGCCCGGCCAGTCGCCGGCAGACCCGGATGTACAGCTGCGGCGGCCAGCCGTCCGTGTCCGGGAAGACGCTCTTGTCGAGTCCGTATGCCGCTGTCGCCACACGGAAGTCCTCCGGTACGTCGGGCTCGGTGGACAGGAAGTGGTGGAGTCCGCGGAGGTAGTCGAGGTGCTGACGCCAGATGCGTGCGCGGTCGTCCCAGCTGCCGTCCTGGTACGCACGGCTCAGGCCGAGTGGAGCGTTGGTGACGAGTGACGCCCGTTGGTAGTTGTACTCGCCGGAGTTGAGCCAGCCGGGGAAGATGTCGGGCAGGTCTTCTGCGTCGAGGTGGGCGATGTAGCGGCGTACCAGCTCGTAGTCGGCAGGGGAGTAGTCGTCGGGCGGTGTGAGCTCGGCTCGGCGTTCCGGGTCGGTGGTGACGTAGAAGCGGTAGTTGTAGGCCTGCGTGTAGTTGTCGGCCGCACCGACTGGCAGTCCGCGGTCTTCCTCGACGAATGGCAGCAGTCCGCTGGTGCTGTCACCAGGTACGACGTACGGATCGATTGGGGTCCAGTTGGTGACTGGCTGCACGCCGGCGATGTCTTCGCCGAAGGCTGCCTGCGACTCGCGTCCGGTGCGGTAGGGGACGCCGGCGAGCGCCATCAGGTCGCCTTCGTACGACGCATCGATGAAGACCTTCGCGTGGATCTCTTGGGCGGGGACTGCGTCGGCAGCCGGCAGCGGCACGCCCCACTGGTCCGGCGGTGAGGTCTCTAGCTGCAGCGACGTGATCTGGTTGCCGCTGCGCTGTACCGAACGCACCCGGCGTTCGAAGATCACCTCGACGCCGGCCGCGACCATCCACTCGTAGAACGCGGTGTGCTGCTGCTGGCCGAAGCCGAACACCACATCGCGCGTCAGCCCGCCGGTAGCCGCCGGAAGCGGACAGTCCTGCGCCGGCTTGATCCCGGCGCTCAGCATTCCGCCGAGCCACCGACTCGGCTCGATGAGCACCACCGAGGCGCCCTCCTGGAGTGCGGTCACCGCCGCGACACAGCCCGCCGCGGTTCCGCCGTACACACAGACATCGACCATGTCATGCACTCTGCTGTGGGACGCTACCTCTGGGAAATAGCGGTTGTGAGTGTCGACATATACTTTTTTGCCATGCTCGAGTTGGACGGCTACCTGGTCGCGCCGCACCGGCTCCAGTTCTCTTTGGCCTACGACACCTACGACACGTGGTGTCTGCTGCTTCCGATCACCGGTGCGTTCGACTATCGGGTCGGTGAGCGTCACGGCACGGCCAGGTTCGGCGACGTCGTCGTCTGCCCACCCGGGGGCACGCTGCACCGCCGGATGCGCACCCGGTCGTCGTTCTTCCACGCCCGCTTCACCACCGAGCTGGAGCCTCCACCCGGCGGCACTCGGCTTCCCGACCGCGATCGGCTCCGCGGCAACCTCGCGCTGCTCGAGACCGCCACCACGCCGATCGCGACGCATGTGGTGACTGATCTGGTGTTGATGCTGTTGCGCGCCCGCGCGCGGTCCCCGCGAGATCAGTTGGTGCAGAGCGCGACGGCGTACCTCGACGAGCACTGCACTTCGGTTGACCTGTCACTGGGGGCTCTGGCAGCTGAGCTCGGTATCAGCCCATCGCAGCTCTCCCGGCGGTTCCGGGCGGTCCACGGTGTCACTCCGGTTGCCTACCTGCGCGATCTGCGGCTGCACAAAGCACGTGAGCTGCTGACCGAGACTGACAGCACCTTGCGGGTGATCGCAGAGCAGACCGGGTACCGCAGCGCGTTCTACCTGAGCAGGGTGTTCAGTAGCCAGACTGGTCAGTCGCCCTCGGAGTACCGGCGTACCAGTCGTGTCTGAGTGGTTGCTCGGACTATGAGGTCGGGCTCGGTGACTACTTCCCGAGCTTCGTCATCGCGGGTTGCCAGCTCCAGTGCGGCGGCTGCGAGGCGGTCGGCGTTCTGGGCGATCGTGGTGAGCTGGATGTGGTCCAGCCGCGATGGCGTGGAGTCGTCGTACCCGATGATCGATAGTTCTGCGGGGACACGAGACCGGAGTGCGTGCAGGAGCCCGATGCCGCACGCGTCGTTGAAGGCGGCGACTGCAGTGATGTCAGACGGCAACTCCGGCGCCGCAGCGGCACCGGCAGCCTCGGTCAGCCCGCCTGGGACGACCAGCGGCTCCAGTCCGGCCCGGCGCATGGTCCGGAGATACGCCGTACGTCGTTCTGCTGCGCCAGGTGCCCGCTCGCCGTCCACATGAGCGATCCGGGTATGGCCGAGCGACAGGAGGTGCTCAACAGCCAGCGTGGCTCCAGCAGCGTCATCCGTGCGTACGACGTGCACTCCGGCCGCCTTGACCTTTCGGGCGACCACTACGGTCGGCTGCGCCTCGGCAAGCGCTGCCAGCGCGGATGGCGTGGTTGAGGGACCGAGCAGGACCAGCGACTCGCAGCGGTAGTCCAGCAACGACTGGATCGCGACTGCCTCGCCGCGTGACTCGGTGACCGCGCTCAGCGTCAGGTCGTACCCGAGTGCTTCGGCGGCCGGGTAGAGGGCAGCGACGAGGTCACCGTGGAACGGGTGCCGGACGTCGAAGGCCACTCCGATCAGCTGGGTGCGCTGCCGGCCGAGCAGTCGAGCCCGGTGATCGGGCCGGTACCCGAGCTCGTCACCGGCGGCGATCACCCGCGCCCGGGTCTCGTCGCTCGCGCCGGGGACGTCCCGGTAGACGATCGAGACCAGCGCCCGGGACACGCCGGCCCGGACGGCCACGTCCTGCATCGTCGGTCGGTGGTTCATCTCCGGGATGCTCCCAGGGTCTTGACCGCCGCCGATACGGCAGTGTTCTCTAGCCAAGACTAGAGCGCTCTAGTCCCTACTGTCGAAGGGGTTGCCGATGCGCACGGACCACGGACTGCCGGTCGTTCGGCTGGGACTCATCGGAGCCGGTCGGATCGGCACGATGCACGCGGGGAACCTCGCCCGGCACGTGCCGGGTGCCGAGCTGGCGGCCGTCGCCGACGCCCGGCCGGAGGCCGCCGCCCAACTCGCGGCCCGGTACGGCGCGACGTCGCCGGACGTCGAGGAGCTGCTGAAGGATCCCGGGATCGACGGCGTACTGATCACGTCGCTCGCGATCGCGCACTCGGAGCTGATCGTGCGGGCGGCCGAGGCGGGCAAGGCGGTCTGGTGCGAGAAGCCGGCCTCGCTGACGCTGGCGGAGATGGACCGGGCGATCGCCGCCACCGAGCGTGCCGGGGTCGCGTTCCAGGTCGGCTTCAACCGTCGGTTCGCCAAGGACTTCGCCGCGGCGCACCAGATAGTCCAGGACGGCGGGATCGGTACGCCGCGACTGATGCGGTCGATCACGCGTGACCCCGGTGGACCGTGGGGTCTGCGCTACGCCGACCGGATCCCGCAATGGACGATCTTCCGCGAGACGCTGATCCACGACTTCGACACTCTGCTCTGGCTGAACCCGGGTGCCCGGGCGGTTGAGGTCTTCACGACTGCGGACGCACTGGTCGCACCGGACTACAAGGCCGGCGGCCTGCTCGACACCGCGGTCGTGGTGATCACCTTCGACAACGGTGCGATCGCTACGGCCGAGGCGAACTTCTCGTCGTACTACGGGTACGACGTGCGCGGTGAGGTGTTCGGTAGCGAAGGGATGGTCGTGGCTGGACAGCTGGCGAGCAGTGCGATGGTGCACTACACCGCGAACGGGTTGCACCAGCAGACGCTGCGCAGTGACGAGGAGATGTTCCGCGACGCCTATGTGCAAGAGCTGGCCGACTTCGTCGACGTCGTCCGAACGAACGGCGTACCGCCTGTGTCGGGTCTGGACGCGCGGAGGGCTCTGCAGGTCGCGCTGGCCGCGATGGCGTCGTACGAGGAGCACCGTCCGGTGCGGGTCGAGGACGTGCGATGAGGCTGGCCGTTTGCGCCGAGATGGTGTTCAGCGACCTGCCGTTCGTCGAGCGGGTGCAGCGGATCCACGCGGCGGGTTTCGACGTCGAGATCTGGAACTGGACGTCCAAGGACCTCACCGCGCTGCAGAAGACCGGTGCGACCTTCTCGTCGATGACCGGGTACGTCGCCGGCTCGCTGACCCATGAACAGGATCGACTGTTGGAGACGGCCGAGCAGTCTGTGCACGCCGCACTCGAGCTGGGTTGTCCACGGCTCAATCTGCATGGCACTGCTCTGGACGACCAGGGTCTGCCACTAGTACCGGCGTACCAGGTCACTGGGAAGATGTGGCTGACCGCAGCGCGCACTCTGGAGCGTTTAGCCCGGCTGGGGGAGCGGTACGACGTGACGTTCGTACTGGAGAACCTCAACGCGGAGGTGGATCATCCGGGCGTGCCGTTCGGGAAGGCCGCCGACACACTCGCGCTGGTCCAGGCAGTCGATCATCCGAACCTGCGGCTGATGCTGGACCTGTACCACGCCCAGATCGGTGAGGGGAACCTGATCGAACTGGTTCGTCAGGCGTTCCCGTACATCGGTGAGATCCAGGTGGCCGACGTACCGGGCCGGTGTGAACCGGGGACGGGCGAGATCAACTACCCGGCCATCGCTGATGTGCTGAGCGATCTGGGCTACGACGGCACTGTCGGACTGGAGGCGTTCGCGTCGTCGGACAGCGATCTGGCGCTGCAGCGGTTCCGTACTGCGTTCATCTGATCAAATCCGGGCGGTGGGTCGACGGAAGCCGGTCCAGCCTTCAGGATGTGCCCATGAGCACCGTCCAGGTCCAGGTCGATCGGAACAGCCGTACGCCGTTGCACGTGCAGCTGGCGCAGCAGCTGGAGGCGGCCATCCAGGGCGGCGAACTGCCGGTCGGGTCCCGGCTGAGTAACGAGGTCGACCTGGCCGAGGCGTACGGGCTGAGTCGGCCCACTGTCCGCCAGGCGATCGCGCGTCTCGTCGACCAGGGCCTGCTGGTCCGCAAGCGCGGTGTGGGCACCCAGGTGGTCGGCAACGCCGGCCAGGTGCGCCGCTCCCTCGAACTGACCAGCCTGCACGACGACCTGACCGCAGCGCACCGGAAGCCGCAGACCGACGTACTGCGCTTCGGTGTCTCGCCCGCCACCGCAGAGGTCGCCTCGGCACTCCAGTGCGAGCAGGGGGACCGGGTACTACGTCTGGAGCGGCTGCGGCGTGCGGACGGTGAGCCGCTCGCCCTGATGCGTAACTGGCTGCCGCCCGAGATCCTGGAGACCGACCCGACCACACTGGCCGAGCGCGGACTCTACGAACTGCTCCGGGCCGAGGGCGTCCGGCTGAAGGTGGCGCACCAGACCATCTCCGCCATCCCCGCGACCCCGGACCAGGCCCGTCTGCTGGCGGAGCAGCCGGGTTCACCGCTCCTCGCGATCACCCGCATCACGTACGACGACCACGGTCAGCCGGTCGAGTACGGCTCCCACCTGTACCGCGCCAGCCGCTACTCGTTCGAACACACGCTCGTCCACCGCTAGAACCCGCGCGGCGAGATCCCACGCAGGTGCCCCGGGCAACTTGCGGAATTGCAACAACCTGCAATTTTCTGGACCGGTTCGTGAGCCGATGGATACGGTGAGTGAGCCAGCGGCGTGTCACGGTTGTCCACAGGGCGGCGGACGCGAGTGGCGCCGGGCGCGCTGAGGTTGCAAGGATGGTCGCGCATGGTGACCGCGTGGTCGCCAGTCGGGACACATACGGGGAGATCGATGACAGCGGACAGGCTCGACGCGCACCGCTCGGGTTGGGACGGTGCCATCGAGCTGATCGATGCCCAGGTCCGCGACGTCGTGCGTCGCGAAGGCATCGACCCGCTCCGCGACCCCGCCGCGGTGAACGCGATTGTCGCCGTCGTCGTCCGGGAGTACGACGAGCGCAGCCTGACCGGCGTCGTGCCGCCGATCGGCGACCTGGAGGCGGTCAGCCGCGAGGTGCACGACCGGGTGGCCGGGTTCGGGCCGCTGCAGCGGTACCTGGACGACCCGTCGGTCGAGGAGATCTGGATCAACGAGCCGAGCCGGGTGTTCATCGCCCGCGAGGGCCGGCACGAGCTGACCACGACGGTGCTGACCGAGGAGGAGGTGGCCGACCTGGTCGAGCGGATGCTGAAGACCACCGGCCGCCGGATCGACGTCTCGCAGCCGTTCACCGACGCCCGGCTGCCGGACGGCAGCCGCGTGCACATCGTGCTCGGCGGCATCACCCAGCGGTATGCAGCGATCAACATCCGCAAGTTCACCGTCCGTGCGACCCGGATCAGCGACCTGGTCCAGCTCGGGTCCCTGACACCGCACGCGGCCGCGGTGCTGGAGGCATCCGTTGCCGTCGGCCTCAATGTGCTGGTCTCCGGCGGTACGCAGGCCGGCAAGACCACGATGCTGAACGCGCTGGCCGGTTCGATCCCCGGCAGCGAGCGGGTGATCAGCTGCGAAGAGGTCTTCGAGATCAAGCTGCCGATCCCCGACTGGGTGTCGATGCAGACCCGTCAGGCCGGTCTGGAGGGCACCGGCGAGGTGCGGCTGCGCGACCTGGTCAAGGAGTCGCTGCGGATGCGCCCGTCCCGGGTGATCGTCGGCGAGGTCCGCGGCGAGGAGTGCCTCGACCTGCTGCTCGCGCTGAACAGCGGCCTCCCCGGCATGTGCACCATCCATGCGAACTCGGCCCGCGAGGCGCTGACCAAGATGTGCACGCTGCCGCTGCTGGCCGGTGAGAACATCGGCTCCCGCTTCGTGCTGCCGACCGTGGCCGGGTGCGTCGACATCGTCGTACACCTCGGGATCGGCGCCGACGGGCACCGGCGGGTGCGCGAGATCGTCGCGGTCACCGGGCGCGTCGAGGAGCAGGCGATCGAGACCGAGACCCTGTTCGGGACCTACGACGGGTACCTGCGCCGCGCCGAGGGGCATCTGCCGCACCCGGAGCGGTTCCAGCAGGCCGGGTACAACCTGGCCGGGCTGCTGACCGAGTTACCGCGGGGGAACAGCTGATGGGCCTGTTGATCGGGATGTTCTTCGGGGTCGGCCTGCTGCTGATCATCGCGACGTTCGTGGCGCCGTCCGAGGCCGCGGCGGACTCCGACGGGTGGTTGCGCGGGAAGAGCCGCGATCTGCTCGCGAGCGCCGGCATCGAGGGCCTGACGCCCGGCGCGTTCATCGGTGCCTGCGTGATCACCGGGCTGGCCGGTTTCCTGCTGATGTTCTTGGTGTCGCGGGCGCTGCCGATCGGGCTCGTGTTCGGAGTGATGGCGGGCTGGGCGCCGATCGCGCTGGTGCGGGCCCGCGCCCGGCGGCGGCTGGCCGAGTTCCGTGAGCTGTGGCCGGACGTGGTGGACAACGTCGCGTCGGCGGTCCGCGCGGGGCTGTCGCTGTCCGAGGCGCTGGCCCAGGTCGGTGACCGTGGGCCGCTGCCGCTGCGGGAGCCGTTCCGGCGGTTCGGTGCCGACTACGCGTCGACCGGCCGGTTCGCCGAGTCGCTCGACCGGTTGAAGGCGCGGCTGGCCGACCCGGTCGGCGACCGCGTGGTCGAGGCGCTGCGGATCGCCCGCGAGGTCGGCGGTGGCGACCTCGGCCGGCTGCTGCGCTCGCTGTCGACGTTCCTGCGGGACGACGCGCGGACCAGGTCCGAGCTCGAGTCCCGGCAGTCGTGGTCGGTCAACGGCGCCCGGGTCGCGGTCGCGGCCCCGTGGCTGGTGCTGGCGTTGCTGTCCTTCCAGGGCGATGTGATCCAGCGGTACAACTCGCCGATGGGTGCCTTGATCATCGGCGCCGGCGCGGTGATCTGCGTGGTCGCGTACCGGGTGATGCTGCGGATCGGCCGGCTGCCTGAGCCGGAGCGGGTGCTGCGATGAACCCGTTCCTGATCGGTGGTTTCCTCGGCGCACTGCTCGGCGCGGGCCTGCTGCTTGTCGTACTGCGGTTGCCGTTCCTGCGGAAACCGACGGTCGACGAGCGCATCTCGCCGTACCTGCGGGATCTCGGAGCGCCGGACGTGTTCGTCGGCGTGGTCGACTCGCGGTCGCCGTTCTACGCGATCCTGCGGCTGTTCGGTCCGTCGCTGCGCTCGGCGGCGCAACGGCTGGAGCGGATCCTCGGCGGGGCGAACACGATCCGCCGCCGGCTGGAGCGCGCAGGGATGGAGCGGACGGTCGAGGAGTTCCGGATCGAGCAGTTGCTGTGGGGCACGCTCGCGTTCGGTGGCGGCCTGGTGATCTCGATCGTCTCGGTCGCCTTCGGCATCGGCAACCCCGTCGGTCTGCTGGTGTTCTGTGTGGTCCTCGGTGTCCTCGGGGTGCTTGCCCGCGACACCTATCTGACCACTCAGGTGAGCCGCCGTGAACGCCGCCTGCTCGCGGAACTGCCGACCGTGGCCGAGTTGCTGGCGCTGTCGGTCGCGGCCGGAGAGGGGCCGGCGTCCGCGCTGGACCGAGTGACGCGCGCGTGCCGCGGCGAGCTGGCCGACGAACTGAAACGAGTCCTGGCCGAGACCAGGGCGGGGGAAACACTGGTCCGCGCGCTCGACGCGCTCGCGGACCGGACCGGACTGCTGGCGTTGTCGCGCTTCGCGGACGGGCTGGCGGTGGCGCTGGAACGCGGTACGCCACTGGCCGACGTCCTGCGGGCGCAGGCCGGTGACATCCGGGAAGCGGGGCGCCGCGAACTGATCGAGTCCGGAGCGCGTCGCGAGGTCGCCATGATGATCCCGGTGATCTTCCTGGTTCTGCCGGTGACCATCGCCTTCGCCTTCTACCCCGGCGCTGTCGGAATCCAGCTGATCGCTGGATGAACCTTGAGGAGATGCCATGTCGCTACACCTGACCAGACTGTTCCTGACCTTGCTGCTGAAACCACGCCCGTCCCGCACAGAGCGCGGCGACGTCCCGGGTTGGGTACTGATCACCGTGATGACCGCGGGCCTGGTCGTCGCGATCTGGGGAATCGCCGGCAAGCAGCTCGGCCAGATGCTGCAGAACGCGCTGGACTCCGTCACCAACAAGTGATGGCCAGGCGCCGCGACGAGCGGGGTTCGGCCGTCGTCGACTTCGTCCTGGTCGCGACGATCCTGGTGCCGCTGTTCCTCGGCATCCTCCAGGTCGGCCTGTTCCTGTACGTGCGCAACACCGTCACCGCCGCCGCCTCCGAGGGAGCGCACTACGCGGCCGTGCTCGACCGGTCGCCGGCCGATGGTGAGGCGCGCACCCGAGACCTGATCCGCGGCGTCGTCGCGAGCCGGCTGATCGACTCGGTGTCGGCGGAGCAGACCGACATCGACGGGCAGCCCGGCGTCGAGGTCGCCGTACAGGCACACATGCCGCCGCTCGGGCTGTGGGGCCCGGGGATCTCGTTCTCCGTCGAGGGCCACGCGGTGAAGGAGACCGGCGAATGAGGCGCCGCCGGAACGAGCGTGGCAGCGCTGTCGTGGAGTTCTCCTGGCTGGCCATCCTGCTGATGGTCCCGCTGGTCTACATGATGCTCGGCGTCTTCGACGTCCAACGAGCCTCGTACGGCGCGACCGCGGCGACTCGCGCGGCCGGGCGAGCCTTCGTGATCGTGCCGGACGGGATGTCCGAGGACCAGGCACGGGCGCGCGCCTTCGAGGCCGCGAAGCTGTCGATGCAGGACCAGGGGATGGACCTCGCTTCCGACGAGCTCACCATCAGCTGCGACCCCGCCTGCCTGCAGCCCGGCTCGACCGTCACCGTCACGCTGAACACGAAGGTCCGGCTCCCGCTGATCCCCGACGCCCTCGGCGGCGAACCACCCGCGATCCACATCACCGCCGCCCACACCGAGGCCTACGGCGACTACCGCCAAGCCAAGGGCACCGGATGACCCGCCCAAACCGGCTGAGCTGGCTGGGCTGGGTGAGCTGGTGAGCCGCCGGGGGCTAGTGAGTTGGGTGAGCCGGGGAAGTTGGGTGAGTGGGATGTGTGGAGGGAGCCGGGTGAGTCGGCGGCGGCGTGGTGAGGACGGGCAGATGACCGTTCTGATCATCGGGTTCACCGTGGTGATCCTGCTGATGGTCGTGGTGGTTACCGACATCTCCAAGGCGTTCCTGGTCCGCCGCGACCTGGACGCCACCGCGGACGGCGCGGTCCTCGCGGCCGCCAACGGCCTCGCCGCCGTCTACGCCCAGCCCGGCGCGGGAGGCAACGCCGCGATCGATCCCGAACAGGCGCGCCAACTCACCGCGGAGTACCTGAACCAAATTGCCGCCGGCAACAGATTCGACGCCCTCGACTGGTCGGTCGACGTCGAAGGCACCACCGTCACCGTCCGCCTCACCTCCACCGCCGACCTCCCCTTCCATCCCCCCGGCTTCCCCACCACCGCAGCCGTCTCCTCCCAATCAGCCGCCATAGTCCCCATCCGCTGACCACCTCACGCGCCAACCCCCGCCCCGCAGCCCCGCCCACACGCACCCGCCCGCACGCCCCCGTGCCCGCGTCGGCCCCCGCGCACCGCCCCGCGCCCGCTCCCGCGCTTGCCCGCGCTCCGGCGACGCACCCCGCGTTCCCACCCAGGGCTCCGCTCGCCTGGCCGTCGCCTGAGCTGGCGCCGGTGCGGGTAGCAGCCGGCGCCGGTGGGTGGGGACAGGAACCGGTGGGTCGGCACAGGTTATTGCCTGTGCTGAGTCCCCGCGGGTTGTGCTGACTCCCGGGCTCTGCGCACGCGGCGGTGCTGTCGGCGCTGGCGGGTCGGCGGGGTCCGCGGGTCGGCTGGGTTTGGGTGGGCCGTGTGAGTTGGTGCAGGGGTGGTGGGTGGGGATAGGCGTTGGTGGGCGAGCACAGGTTATTGCTTGTGTTCAGTCCCCGCGGGGTGTGCTCAGTCCGGGGTGGGCAGCCGGCGGGGCGACGGGTGGGGATGGGTGAGGGCCTAGGTGAAGAGGGTGGGGTTGTCGGTCAGCCAGGTGGTGAAGGGGCGGGCGGTGTGGTTGGTGAGGAGTTCTACGCCGGGCTCGATGGAGGCCGGGGTGCCTACTCGGGAGGCCCAGTACGCGAGGAGGGTTTCGCGTTGGCCTTCGTCGCGGAGGCCCATTTCGGCGCGGGCCTGGTCGGGGGTGAGGTCGACGGCCTCGATGGGTACGCCGGTGACCTCGGTGATCTGCTCGATCTGGCGCCGGCGCGTCATCGACTCGGGGCCTGTCAGGGGATAGCCGCGGCCGTCGTGGCCGTTGCCCGGGCCGTCGAGCAGCACGCGGAGCGCGGCGTCGGCGATGTCGAGCTCGTGGATCGGCGCCTCCTCGGCGTCGAGGTAAGGCAGCCGGATCTGGCCGGTGGCGCGGACCTGATGGGCCCAGTACTTCGCGTTGCTCATGAACGCACCGGGCTGGAGCCGAGTCGTCGCGTACGACGCGTTGGTGATCACCTGCTCGGCCTTCGCGTGCGGGTCCTCGGGGCCACCGAGTGAGGACAGCGACGACAGCAGCACGACCTGCTTGACCCCGGCTGCTTCGGCCGCGGCGACGAAGGCGGGTGCGGACTGCGCGTCGGAGTACAGGAAGACCTGGGTGACGCCGTCCAGCGCCGGCGCCGGGTCAGCGGGGTCGTAGATGACTGCAGAAGGAAGGGAAGAGGGTTCGCGGCTGGCGACGCGGACGTCCTGTCCGGCCGCGGTCAGGCCGGTGACGAGGGCGCGGGCGATGGTGCCGCGGCCTCCGGTGACGAGAATCGTCATTGGATGTGCTCCAAAAATGTAGTGACTACAATAATGGAATCAGTAAAGCAGATGCTCTACGGTGTGGCAATGGAGCTCGGGCGCCGGGAGCGCAAGAAGCAGCAGACGAAGCAGGCGATCTCGGACGTGGCCACCACCCTGTTCCTCGAGCGCGGCTTCGACGCGGTGACGGTCGCCGAGGTGGCCCGCGCTGCCGATGTCGCCGTACAGACGGTGTTCAACCACTTCCCGGCGAAGGAGGATCTGTTCTTCGACGAGGCGGGGTGGTGGCGCGGTCCGGCGCGGGCGATCCGGGCGGCGCCGCCGGGTGCGGATCCGGTGGACGTGCTGGAAGCGCAGTACCTGGCGGAGACGCGGGAGCGGCTGGAGGTCGGTCATCTGGCGACCTGGAAGCAGTTCGTGCGCACGATCGAGGGCAGCCCGGCGCTGCTCGCCCGGCGCCGGTTGACCGCCGACGAGCTGGAGACCTCCCTCACCGAGGCCCTCGACGAGCAGTCGCCGGACCATCTCCGGAACCGCCTGATCGCCGCCCTGTACGCCGCCGCACAGAAGGTGCTCGAGGAACGCCTGATGACCGTCCTGCCCGACGACGCGACCCCCGAGGAGCTGCAACGAGCGCAGGCCGAACTCGAGCAGGCGATCGCCCAGGTCTTTGCCGTTCTCCGTCGTGGACTGGCCTGAGCTAAGCTGCTTAGTTGTGGCTGGACTGGATTTTGACGCGGAGCTGAAGCAGCTCGACGCGACGATGACCTCGATCGAGAAGGTGCTGGATCTCCCTGCGCTGCGCAAGGAGATCGACGGGCTCGGCGAGCAGGTCGCTGCGCCTGATCTCTGGGACGACCAGGCGAACGCGCAGAAGGTGACGTCGCGGCTGTCCAGTCTGCAGTCCGACGTGGAGCGGGTGACGAACCTGCGCAGCCGGCTCGACGACCTCGGCGTGCTGGTCGAGCTGGGCCGCGAGGAGAACGACGCGGACAGCCTGGCCGAGGCGGAGAAGGAGCTGGGCTCGGTCGCCAAGGCCGTCCAGTCCCTCGAGGTCCGCACCCTGCTGTCGGGTGAGTACGACGAGCGCGAGGCGCTGGTGACGATCCGCTCCGGCGCGGGCGGTGTGGACGCCGCGGACTTCGCCGAGATGCTGCAGCGGATGTACCTGCGGTACGCCGAGCGGCACGGCTACCCGACCGAGGTCTATGACACGTCGTACGCCGAAGAGGCCGGGATCAAGTCGACCACGTTCGGGGTCAAGGCGCCGTACGCGTACGGCACGCTGAGTGTGGAGTCGGGTACGCACCGGCTGGTCCGGATCTCGCCGTTCGACAACCAGGGCCGGCGGCAGACGTCGTTCGCCGCGGTCGAGGTGGTCCCGGTGCTCGAGCAGACCGATGAGATCGACGTGCCGGAAGAAGAGCTGCGGATCGACGTGTACCGGTCGTCCGGTCCGGGTGGTCAGAGCGTCAACACCACCGACTCCGCGGTCCGGATCACGCACATCCCGACCGGGACCGTGGTCTCCTGCCAGAACGAGAAGTCCCAGCTGCAGAACAAGGCCAGCGCGATGGTCATCCTGAAGGCCAAGCTGCTCGCGCTGAAGAAGGCCGAGGAGCGGGCCCAGCTGGACGCGCTGCGTGGGGACGTCGCCGGGTCCTGGGGTGACCAGATGCGGTCCTACGTCCTGCACCCGTACCAGATGGTGAAGGACCTGCGGACGCTGTACGAGTCCGGGAACACGTCGGGTGTGTTCGACGGCGAGATCGACGAGTTCATCGAGGCCGGCATCCGCTGGCGCCGCACCGGCCAGACGGTTGCCGAGAACAACTGATCTGCGCGCGGATCTCCAGGCCGACTGCGGCAACTGCTTCGGCCTGTGCTGTGTCGCGCTGACGTTCAGCAAGTCGGCGGACTTCGCGATCGACAAGTCCGCCGGCGAAGCCTGCCCGAATCTCAGCGACGAGTTCCGCTGCACGATTCACACCAAGCTGCGGTCCAAGGGCTTCCCGGGCTGCACGGTCTACGACTGCTTCGGCGCCGGCCAGGAGATCTCGAAGCGCGCCGGTAAGAGCTGGCGTGAGCAATCCGGACAGCAGATGTTCGCCGCCCTCCCGATCCTGCGCCAGCTGCACGAACTGCTCTGGTACCTGACAGAAGCCCTTGAACACAACAAGGCCGTGCAGCCCGCGATCGACCGAGTCCAAGCAGTCAGCCGTACGCCGGACCTCGCCACCGTCGACGTAGCGGCCGAGCGGGCCGTCGTCAACGAGTTGCTGCTCAAGACCAGCCAAGACATCCGCGGCAAGCAGCCCAAGAAGAAGGAACGCCGCGGCGCCGACCTCATCGGAGCGCGCCTGCGCGGAGCCGACCTGGCGAAGGCGAACCTCCGTGGCGCCTACCTCATCGGCGCCGACCTCCGCCAAGCCGACCTCTGCCAGGCAGACCTGATCGGCGCCGACCTCCGAGACGCCGACCTCCGCGGCGCCGACCTGACGGGTGCGCTCTTCCTCACCCAGTCCCAGATCAACGCCGCCCGAGGCGACCAAGCAACCAGACTGCCGAAGGCTGTTACGCGCCCCGCCCACTGGTCCGCAGCTGGTGCGTGACTGGGGTCATTAGTAGCGAGATCGCGGTGATCGCGATCGCTACTGCGGCGAGTGCGCCGCCCTGGCCCCAGGAGGTGCCTGCCAGGGACAGGTACGCCGTACCGACGGTGGCGGCGCCCAGGGCCAAGCAGGTCTGCTGGCTGGTCAGCAGGATGCCGCTACCCAGGCCCGCTTGTGCTGGCGGGACCTGGCTGAGGACGACGCCGATCAGCGGGACCATGACCAGGCCGGAGCCGAAGCCGGCGATCAGCATCGGCACGGCGAGGCGCCACGGGTCCACGTGCGGCCAGAGAGTGAGCGCCACGACGCCGAGCAGCCCGTAGCCGACGGCCTGGATGATCCAGCCGCGCACGATCAGGCCGGCGCCGTATCGGACCTGCAACCGCGGACCGTAGACCGAGGTGACCAGGAAGCCCACGGCCAACGGCAGCAGACTCAGACCGCCTTCCAACGGGGACATGTGGGCCTCGCCCTGCGTGGCGAGTGCGAAGACGAACATGAAGCCGCCGAACGTGGTGAAGAACGCGACCGCGAGTAGCAGACCGATCCGCATCGCGCGCAACCGCAGTACGGTCGGCGGGATCAGCGGATGCCGGCCAGCTCGCTCGGACCGGTGCTGGTGCAGGCCGAGGACTGCGACGGCCGGGACGGTCGCCGCGAGGCAGAGCCAGGTCCACAGTGGCCAGCCGAGGGGGCGGCCCTCGGTGAGCGGCAGGAGCAGTAGTACCAGCGTCACTGCGAGCAGTGCGGCGCCGACCAGATCGACCCGCTGCGCGCGGTCTGCACGAGTCTCCGGGAGCAATCGGAGAGCGGCCGCGATGGCCAGCACACCGACGGGGACGTTGACCAGGAAAACGGAGCGCCAGCCCAGGCCGAACACGTCGGCCTCGACCAGAATGCCGCCCAGGATCTGACCGAGCGCCGCGGCGGCACCGCCCGCGACACCGAACATGGCCATCGCGCGAGCCCGGTGTTCGCCGGTGAGCAGCGCAGAGATCGACGCGAGGACCTGCGGGGTCATCGCGGCGGGGGGCGCCCCCGGGTCGGCCCGGGGCGCCCCCAGAACGCCCCTAGAGGGGGGGGTACGGCCGATCAACCACCTCACCGGGGTCACCGGCCGAACGAACAC